>NZ_JBASJU010000212.1:0-12516 GCF_049655485.1 Daejeonella sp. | reverse complement strand
TCATCCACATTCGCCCCTTTACTCATGGATATGGCATTGAGTACCGCTTTCGCGACATCTTCGGGCAGCACGAAACGGTCGGCAGGGATTGGGGTGCCCGACCAGGAATCGGTAAGGGTGGCACCGGGAAGCACGGCAGTAACTCGTATACCCGATGTCGCGAGTTCTTCCCTAAGAAGCCTGGTTAAACTCAGCAGGGCTGATTTTGTAATACTATAGGATGCAGAAGTAGTCAGCAATGATACACTTGCAATAGAACAAATATTAACGATATGCCCGGCCTTTCGTGTGATCATATCTCTCGCAAAAAATTTTGACAGGAAATGCGGGGTATGGACATTCACCTGCATCTGTTTTTCCAGCGCATCGGGTTTTTCGTCCATCAGATTGGAAGGCATAAAAAGGCCGGCATTATTCACCAAAAGATCGACGGTACCTAAATTACTCAGAGCAAAGCGTGCAAAATCTTCGACATCCGTTCGATCCCCCAGGTTACTAGTCCGACCGTGAAATTTCAGATCCGGATATAATCCTTTAAGCTCCGAAATCAGATTTTCGACATCGTCGGAATTTCTTGCACACAAAGCAAGGTTATAATTGTTAGCAGCAAGATGCATTACTAATGCTCTGCCGATTCCTTTAGTCGCACCTGTTACAATAGCGTTCATGGTCTAAAAATAGTAAAGAATAAAGAACAATGAATAAAGAATAAAGACTGTTCGTTTTACATTGGCAGTCTCGTCTAATAGCAAAATATTGTGGCAAGCATAAAGCCCTGGGCGTTCTGCGAATGGCTATCCGATTCGCGTCCTTGTTCTTTGCTCTTTGCTTAAAAAACTAGGGATATTTGTGACTGAAGTTCAATTTCGGCCGCCTGTATCTGTAGGGATGATATTTTTGTATTATTATTGTATAATCTTTTAAATTAAATCCATTCAAATGGTATTTCACCCTTTAGGTAAATATATATTATTATTAAAATCAGTTTTTCGTCGTCCCGAAAAATGGAATATCTACAGGAGAGAGATTTTCCATGAAATGAATGCTATTGGCGTCGGCTCTTTGGGCATTATCGCGATCATCTCTGTTTTCCTTGGAGCTGTAACCACGGTTCAAACCGCTTTTCAGCTGGTCAGCGATCTGATCCCTAAATCCGTAATCGGCGGGATTGTACGTGATTCATCAATCCTGGAATTAAGCCCAACCATTTCTGCCATCGTTCTCGCGGGTAAGGTGGGGTCCAGTGTTGCATCCCAAATTGGAACTATGCGTGTAACTGAACAGATTGACGCATTAGAAATTATGGGTATCAATTCACCCGGCTATCTCATCCTGCCAAAGATAATTGCCAGTGTAGTTACTATCCCTTTGCTGGTGATTATTTCAATTGGCCTGAGTATTTTCGGAGGTTATTTGGCTGGTACTGCTTCAGGTGCTGTAACCGCTCAGGATTTCATAACGGGTCTTACAACGGATTTTAATCCTTTCACCTTTACTGTATCGATGGTAAAAGCGGTAGTTTTTGCGTTTATTATCACTTCTGTATCGGCCTATCAAGGTTTTTACACAAGCGGCGGCGCATTGGAGGTAGGCCAGTCGAGTACAAAAGCGGTAGTTATTAGTTGTATTGCCATCCTCTTTTCTGATTACGTTATTGCCCAGTTGATGCTATGATAGAGGTTAAGAATATACATAAGACTTTCGGGGAAAACTATGTGCTGCGGGGAATATCCGCTGAGTTTAAGGAGGGGATGTGTAACCTGATCATCGGTGGCTCGGGATCTGGTAAAACCACGCTATTGAAGTGCATGGTAGGCCTCCATGAGCCGGATGAAGGTTCGGTTATTTACGATAAAAGGGATTTTACCCGGATGAACTTCGAGACTAGAATTGAAATCCGCACAGAAATAGGCATGCTTTTCCAGGGTTCTGCCCTTTTTGATTCGATGACAGTTGAGGAAAATATCATGTTTCCTCTGAATATGTTTACTGAGCAACCCAGGAAAGAAAAACTGGAAAGGGTAAATTTTTGTCTTGAGCGTGTAAACCTTGCGGATAAAAACGATTTGTATCCGGCAGAACTATCTGGTGGGATGAAAAAGCGTGTCGGTATTGCACGGGCTATAGCGATGAATCCTAAATATCTGTTTGTGGATGAACCCAATTCCGGGCTTGATCCAAAAACTTCTATTGTAATTGATGATCTGATCCTTGAACTTACTGAAGAATATAAGACAACAACCATTATCGTTACGCACGACATGAACTCGGTAATGGGCATCGGTGAAAATATCATATTTCTGCACGAAGGCCAGAAGTGGTGGGAAGGGTCCAATAAAGAAATCGGCGGTACGGACAATCAGGAACTAAATGATTTTGTTTTTGCAAGTAAGTTCATGAGGGCATTGCAGAAGAAAAAGTAATATTTAATAGCTGGCCATCAGATCCTTATCTGGCCGCTAACATTCAAATTAATGATTCAACTATTAACTCCCGCAAATTTCCCGGACTATGAGCTTATAGACTGCGGTGATTTTGAGAAATTGGAGCGCTTTGGAAATATTGTGCTTATCCGTCCGGAGCCCCAGGCTGTCTGGGCCAAAGGCCTCCCTGAAAAGGAATGGACCCGGCTGCATCATATTCGTTTTAAAGGCCGTTCTGCAACTTCTGGCGAATGGGTTAAAAAGGATCAGAAAACACCCGACAGGTGGCATATCAAATACCATAATGGTGATGTGATTTTGCAGTTTCGTTTAGCACTGACTTCCTTTAAACACCTGGGCATCTTTCCTGAGCAAGCAGTAAACTGGGATTATATCATCAAGTGCATAAAGGCCTTTAAAACTAAACAGCCTAAAGTGCTTAATCTATTCGCTTATACTGGAGGTGCATCGCTTGCTGCCCGGGCTGCCGGTGCAGAGACCACACACGTTGACTCCATAAAGCAAGTGGTCAGCTGGGCAAATGAAAACCAAACTTTGTCGGGCCTCGACAATATCCGCTGGACGGTGGAAGATGCGCTGAAATTTGTAAAGAGAGAAGTAAAAAGGGGGAAAAAATACCACGGCATCATCCTCGACCCCCCTGCTTACGGCCACGGGCCCAACGGTGAAAAGTGGAAGCTGGAAGATAATATACAGGAGATGATGCAGGATGTGGTAACCCTATTAGATGAAGAAGAGCACTTTCTGATCTTAAACACCTATTCACTCGGATTTTCATCGGTGATAGTTGATAACCTGATACGTTCTTCTTTCCCTAAAGTAGAAAATCTGGAGTCGGGAGAGCTTTATCTGCAGGCTACATCGGGATGCAAGTTACCATTGGGTGTCTTTGGTAAATTCTTTAAATCATCGAAAGGAAATTAAATTTAACTTGTTATTGAGGGGAATGTGAGGTAATTTGCCAATATAAATCCCCTTACTCGTTTATCGGTCGTTTTTCCGTTAAATGTGAAAAAACAGCATTCCTATGTGCTAAATGGGAGCTCAACAATAATTGTGAAATCGGTATGTGACCGGGAAATATGAAAAACAGAAAGATGAATTTAAAACAGATTACCTTAATTATTGGCGTCGCTATATGCGCAGGCCTGACGGGATGTTCAGAAAACGGCACAAAAGCTTCTGAAACAGCAGTGTCCAAAGATTCTATTAAAACAGAAGATGCGGAAGCTGAAAGTGAAATAAAAGCTACCTCCAGTGAGTACCCGCCTATTGATACCGCTCTATATAACAAGAAACTTAAGCAGCTGGCAAATGGCGATACCACCGGCCAGTGGCCTGTTAAAAATCAGCCCTACCCACTTCCGGGAGCTATCCTTCCGTTCAAAAGGGTGGTGACTTACTATGGCAACCTGTACTCAAAGAAAATGGGTGCATTAGGAGAATATGCTCCTAAGGAAATGCTTCGCATGTTATACGCTGAGGTTGCTAAATGGGAAAAAATCGATCCTTCGACACCAGTTCAGCCGGCATTGCATTATATCGCTGTGGTTGCAGCAGGCGATCCTGGTAAGGATGGCAAATACCGTAACCGGATGCCGGATAAACAAATTGACTCTGTTTTCAAAATTGCAGCGATGAAGAAGGATATGATCGTGTTTCTTGATATCCAGGTTGCCCTGAGTACCATTAAAGAAGAATTACCGCGACTTGAAAAATATCTTTTAAGACCAAATGTACACCTGGGAATTGACCCTGAATTTTCAATGAAAGGTGGTGTATTGCCTGGAAGGAAAATCGGGACATATGATGCATCAGAAATAAACTGGGTATCCGACTACCTGGCTAAATTGGTAAGGGATAATAACCTTCCTCCTAAAATATTTGTGATCCACCGTTTTACGGGTAAAATGGTTACCAACTCGAAAAACATCAAGTTAAGACCTGAAGTTCAGGTAGTCATGCACATGGATGGATGGGGCGAACCAGAATTAAAACAGGGAACCCATCGTTATTTTATTTTTAATGAGCCCGTGCAATTTACCGGATTCAAGATATTCTATAAGAATGATCTTAAGAAGGCTCCAAACCGTTTAATGACACCAGCGGAGTTAATGAAGTTGAAACCGCAGCCGAGTTACATACAATACCAATAGTTAGGTGAAAGGTGAGAGGTGAGAATGGAGACAACGTAAACGTATAACGTATAACTTTTTCAATGGAGCAAGCAACATTCGGTGGTGGCTGTTTCTGGTGTACAGAGGCAGTTTTCCAAAATTTAAGGGGAGTTACGAAGGTAGTCTCCGGTTATATGGGGGGCCATACAGAGAATCCAACCTATAAGGAAATCTGCAATGGAAATACAGGTCATGCGGAAATTATTCAGATAGAATATAATGAGCAGGAGATCAGTTTTGAGGACCTGCTGCTGGTCTTTTTTAAAACTCACGACCCTACCACGTTAAACCGTCAGGGTAATGACGCCGGTACGCAGTATCGTTCAGTTGTTTTTTATGAGACTCAAGAGCAAAAAACCGCTGCCGAGGGCATGATCGACAGGCTGGAAAAAGAAATGGTTTTCAACCGGCCCATAGTAACTGAAATAAGCCCGATCTCCAAATTCTATTCCGCAGAGGATTATCACCAAAACTACTATAATAACAACCCAGATCAGGGATACTGTGCTTATGTTATCCAGCCGAAGTTGGCGAAGTTCACGAAGGAGTTTGGGGGGAAACTGAAATAGGTGAAAGAGGAAAGGTGAAAGGTGAAATCTACCCACCTTTCACCTCTCACCTTTAAAATAGTCCCAGCTGCCCCTTATCATCAATATCCAAATCCTCAGGATTCGTTATCTCAAAATCGATTTTCTTAGCCTGTTTAGGTTCTTCTTTTGTATTAACCGATTGCTCAGGCTCCGGAGCTTCGATCTGCACAGGGGATTCTTCCGGGGCATCCAGTGCGGCTTCAGGCGGGGTTTCTTCTAATATTACCTGAGATACTTCCGACTCGCCGGATACCGGCGTAATTTCAGGCAAATCCGTTTCCTCAAGATCTATTGCCATAGAAGATACTGGAGTGGCCGTGTGAATGCCAGGCATTTCTGTTTCTTCCTCCTCCGTTATTGAATCAGCAGGCTGAGATATCAACACCTCCTCTGGTTCAAGTTCTGACGGTGTGATAAGTTCCACAGAGCGCACCTCGTGTGGTGAAAGTCGGTTACCCAGCGCCTTCATGCCTTTGACTTCTATCGTCTCGGCAAGGTCGAGCTCCAGGTTTTCGGAAACCTTTGTTTTCCCTTTTAATAACTCCAGATTCACTTTCGGCTTTTGAATGCCTGTTAGCAGTACTAATTTAGAACCGGCTTCCTCGCTGATAATGCTGGATTTCTTCCCAATAGAAGAGTTTTCGAAGACAAATCGTTTAAGATAATGGCTTCCTGACTTTCCTTCCAGGTAAATAGCCGTAAAGACCTTCTCAGGATTATATTTTTCAATCAGAAGAAGGTGATCATCGAAATGATTGCTTAAATCGAAACTGCTTAATTCATAAATACCGTTACGGTCGACGGTAAGGATTCGGTCATCTCCATCAAATTCGCCCAAATACTTACCGCGTGAGTCGACATTTAAGCGTTTGAGGATTTCATCATACCATATCTTACGCCCGGAAAGAGTAGACACACCTTTGCTCTTAAGCACCACCTTTTTCACAGGATATTTGGTTACGATATTCCCCATGGAACTCCGCCCTTTAATGACATGTTCAGCGAAATCGATATCAAACTGTAATTTCTTCAGCTTTGAATGAGGTTTCAACTGCACATTCACAATCTCAGCCTCCCCGTTTGGATTAGCAGTGAAATAAAGTGCTTTTGAACCCTTAGATCCCTTGGTAAGATCGTACTCTTTCTCACGGGTAACACCAAGGACAGAAAAGCGCTTAATGTAAGAAGTTCCGCTTTCTCCATCACGGTAAATCATATTATATACCGTACGTTCATCGTTCTTTTTAAAAACCTGTGCATGTACTATGCCTTTCCCGACAAAGGTTTTTTCAGCTACTTTGGACACATTAAATTTGCCATCTTCGCGGAATACAATGATTTCATCCAGATCAGAACAATCACAGATAAATTCGTCTTTCCGTAGCCCCGTTCCCACAAAGCCATCTTCACGGTTCATGTAAAGTTTAACGTTTGCCAGCGCCACTTTGGAGGCTTCCACCTTATCGAATTGCCTGATCTCGGTTTTGCGCTCCCTGCCAGGACCATATTTTTGTTTTAACTTTTCAAACCAGGCAATGGCATAATCGGTCAGGTGCCTGAGATACTTGTTAACCTCTTTAATATCGTTTTCCAAAGATTTGAGCTGCTCGTCCGATTTCTTTAAATCGAAACGGGTAATACTGCTCATCGGCTTATCTATAAGTTTTTTATAATCTTCCGGCAGGATAGGGCGATAGAACTGTGGAAAGAATGGCTCAAATAATTTATCGAGTACGTCAACTACGGTTTCAAAATTGCCAGAACTTTCATATTCAGGGTTCTTATACATGCCCTCCTGGATAAAGATCTTGAGAAGGGAGCTAAAAAATATCTTTTCTTTGAGATCCGCGAGCTTGATTTCCAGTTCCTGCCTTAGTAGTCCTTTGGTATGATGGGTGCTCTCGATAAGAATATCGTTCACACTCATAAAGTAGGGCTTGTCGCCCTTGATGATACACGTGTTTGGCGATATGGATACTTCGCAATCCGTAAAAGCGTACAAAGCATCAATCGTCACGTCGGGCGAAATACCCGGAGCAAGATGAATGATAATTTCTACGTTCTTCGCAGTATTATCTTCAATCTTTTTGATCTTGATCTTACCCTTGTCATTTGCTGAAATAACACTGTCGATAAGCCCGCCTGTTGTAGTGGTATACGGTATCTCGGTGATCGCTAAAGTCTTTTTATCTCTCTCAACGATCTTAGCCCGAACTCGGACTTTCCCGCCCCGCATTCCTTCACTGTAATTACTAAAATCGGCCATCCCCCCCATTTGAAAATCGGGAAGAAGATCGGGACGGTTTCCTTTAAGAACTTCGATCGAAGCATCAATCAGCTCCACAAAATTGTGAGGCATAATCTTGGTCGCCAAACCAACCGCAATCCCGTCGGCACCCTGAGCAAGCAGCAAAGGATATTTAACAGGAAGCGTTACCGGCTCTTTGTTTCGGCCGTCATAGCTCGAAGCCCATTCCGTGGTATCTGGATTAAAGACTACCTCCAAAGCAAATTTGGAAAGCCGGGCTTCAATATAACGCGGAGCGGCAGCTGAGTCACCGGTTATCGGATCACCCCAGTTACCCTGAGTATCGATGAGCAGGTTCTTCTGCCCGATCTGTACCATCGCGTCGCCTATGGATGCATCACCATGAGGGTGGTACTTCATCGTATTACCGATTACGTTAGCCGCTTTGTTGAAGCGCCCATCATCCATTTCCTTTAATGAGTGAAGGATGCGCCTTTGTACAGGTTTCAAACCATCATGAATGTGAGGTACGGCACGATCCAGAATTACATAGGATGCGTAATCTAAAAACCAGTTTTCATATAATCCAGACAGCGAGACGACATTATGAACAGCTCCCTCACCTGCAGGCGTAGTATCCTCACCTGAATTTTCTATTTCTTCACTCATATTTTTATAGGATGGTAAATATAAGTGATACTTGTAAATTGTGAGTAGGAAGTTTTACACAGGGGAATAGGATTGGGAAGAAATTGTCTGGAATAGGATTAGTAGGATAAAAAGATTAAAGGATTAGGATTCATAGGATGATAGGATTCATAGGATGCCAGGCGTGTAATTGCATAGAGCATAGGGGCCACTTATCCCCCGCTGGCAGGGGCAGGGAGTGGATTAATGATGGTAGGTCCAACCCCTTCCTCCCCTGGCTAAGCCGGGTTATGACAAATACAGCGATAGATCATTATAGAAGTGAAATGCGACATGCTGGTATGGATGATATTTCGGAAGTGGACTTAGATGGGGTGAATCCGACTATTGAAAGCAAGCTAAGCTATGATGACCTGATCAAACTGATACAGGCTCTGCCGCCCGCTTATCGCACGGTTTTCAACCTTTTTGCGATCGATGGCTTTACCCACGAAGAGATCGCTGAGCAGCTTGGGATATCGTCCGGAACATCAAAGTCCAACCTGTTTAAAGCAAGGAAGAAGTTGGTAGCAATGATAGATACTCAAAAACAAATGAACGACCGAATGGCGGGAGCCATTCATACCGACAATAATGAAAAACACAGATCCGAATTATACCGACAATTTCTTCAGGCAGGGTCTTAGTACTCCGCCGGTTTTCAGCCCTTCTGAAGAAAATTGGAAAGAAATGGAACGCCTGCTAAAGAAGAAAGCGAGGCGCCGTTTAATTCCCTGGACTTTCGCATTGTCCGGAGCTGCCGCGGCTATTCTAATCTTTATTTTCCTCTGGCCTGGCCTTGAAAAAATTGCTTCTGAAAAGCCTCAGGAACAAAAGGCTGGAACCACCGAAATCACATCTGAAAATAAAAAGCAGACCGAACGAAACGATGATGCACTTAACCCGCCAGGGGACTTCAGATCCCGCGGTGACGAACTAGCGAGTATCAGAACAAATCCTGTGGTAAAAGAAAACGTGTTGCCTGAAGGGAACTCTGACATAACAAGTTCTTCCAAAGGACTTTCGTCTGGAATTGTTGCATCTCTAAACACTGTCGCGGCAGATTTTAATGTTCTAAATGATGCGCGATTCTTAACTCTTCAACCCAGAATATCTGAAAATTTTGGCAAGGACCCTGTAATAGGTATACAAGCTCTTCCTTCCGAAACTTCAGCAGCTGGAACGAGTGATGAAGATGAGAAAATATCTTCTGGAAATGCGAGCAAATGGGCTTTAAACATGGCACTTTCGCCTGATGTCAACACAGTTAATAATATGGGCAAAGGCGATCTGGGGCTGAGCATGGGCCTGGGCCTAAGTTATAATGTCAAACCGGCTATAAGCCTTAGTACAGGGATTTATTATTCTCTAAAACAATATTCCGCAGATAAGACATCGTACAATGTCACTGAAAAGCCCTTTGCTACCTGGACGAGTTATGCCAAACAAATTGACGCCGATTGTCGGGTCATTGATATCCGGCTTAATTTAAACTTCCGCATCAGGAACAAATCAAACAACAAACTTTATGCATCGGCTGGGATTTCCTCCTATATAATGCTGTCTGAAAAATATGAATTCGTCTATAATCCTTCACCCGCATATCCAACAGGTCGGAGGGGATATACAGTCCGCGATGAAAATAAGCATATTCTTAATATCGTTAACCTCGCTGTAGCTTTAGAAAAACCGATAGGTAAGCAGGTAAGCCTCGTCATTCAACCGTACGCAAAGCTACCTCTCACTGGTATCGGAAAGGGGCAGACGGATCTTAAATCGGTGGGGATTGGGTTTGGGGTGAATTATTCGGTGAAGAAAAAATGAGTCAGTTCTTCCTTGTAAAAATAATCTCCACCCTCCTATTCGCCTGTCGTCCGCTGTCAGTGCTGTTATCAGCTGCGGGTTCAGTGAATGATTTGTGCTGAGCAGGAAGACTATTGATTCCGAGTATGCGGTTTACGGCTTCAATAACCGACTGGTTTCTTCTTTTTGAAAGTTCTACATTGTAAGCCATGCTTCCGATGCTGTCGGTATGACCAGTGATTCTGAAAGTATAGTATTCGCGCAGTTTCTGATAATTCGCCATGACTTCTCTCAATTTCGCCATTTCGGTACTGCTTATATCATATTTATCGAAGTCGAAATAAATTACGGCGTTTTCAAGTACGGGCACGGTTACAGGAGTTGTTCTTATAACTGAAGGCGTTTGGACGACTGTTGAAGGCGCTGGCGCTGTATTTACAGGCTGACTGGACGCTACTGCAGGCATTTGATTTTTATAGGCATCTGGAAGTATTTCTTCCAGCTTTTTTCCCTGCAATATCAGGTTTGGGTCGACAAGTTTAGTGAGGTCCGGGTAGTCCTGGAAAGCTGGCTGGCTAACATCTTTTTTAGAGGTAAGGCTCCGGTCTTCTATAAAAACGCCTGAATCGTAAATATTATCAGATACATCAGCCAACACGATTTTCAAATGGTATTTTTTATAGGGCGTGACATACATCTGAGCCACCATCTTTTTTGTAATACCGTCATAACGCAGGTTGCGGTACAGATTCTGATCCATTGTTTTTAGAAGCTCCGGATCCGGGGCAATAACAACTCTGTCGGCGCTGCCTGCATAGTTAGGCGATCCGAAAATTGAAGCTATCCCCCTTAATATCCTGCCCGGCAAGGTGCCGCGATAAGCCGTCTTTACTGGCTGCTGACGTTTAATGACGACTTGCTTATAAAGATTGTTGTCAATGAAAAATTCCTTATTCGCTTTGAAATTTATCGTATTGATACTCACAGGGACGTTCGTACCCGGCACAAGCGCTATATTTGTCGATCCAATTTCATCCGAAACAATAAAAGCGAAAATGTCATTATATGGTGAATCCACATATTCAGGATACTCATCAGACCCGAACTGATAGTTGAACTGGATACTATTATCCATTGGCACAAAATCGAATTCGATACTGCAAATGTCGTACAACTTCTCTTTTAACATCGGAGAGAGGTCTTTGTCGATTTCCGGAGTGAGCGCATTGCCAAAAGTCGAACTTTGATTGTGAGAATTATTATAACCAGAAACGTTATAGGCATTGCCAGTAGAAAGAACTAATCCTTTTGGAACCTGAAGCACATTAGGTGTGCTGGTAAATGATAAAGTTGAAAGCGGGTAACCTTTGGAGCTGATATTACCAATGACTACACCTTGCCCACTGAAATTTCTTTTGATCCAGTCATCCACTTTTATAGATGACACTCGTATCTGGGCGGTAGAGCATTCGCCCATGATCAGTATTACCAATATCAGGAGGAGCGCTTTATTCATTTTTTATATCAATTAAAGTGTTGAAAACTTCAATATACAATTTACGATTATTTTCCGAGTCTCGTTTCCGCAAAAGCAAAAGGGAGTAAACTTTTGATTCCGTTCATTTTTATTACAGGACCACTTATACAATAAAACAA
This sequence comes from Daejeonella sp., assembly GCF_049655485.1. Lineage (GTDB taxonomy): Bacteria > Bacteroidota > Bacteroidia > Sphingobacteriales > Sphingobacteriaceae > Daejeonella. The sequence goes on along the minus strand of NZ_JBASJU010000212.1, from coordinate 911 downwards.
AACGTCGATTGGACGGGATTGTTTTTTCTCGTACTCTACCATTACCTGGAGACAGGCCCCGCAGGACGTTACGGGTTCTGTGATCTGAAAATGATCTGTATGAGCTGTGATCGCCATGCTGACGATTTTATCATCCGGAAAAGCCGAACCAACCGTAAATAAAGCGACACGCTCGGCACACAAGCCTGAGGGGTAGGCTACATTTTCCTGGTTGCTGCCATAGACTATTTTTCCGCTTTGAAGCTTTACAGCGGCTCCAACACGAAATTGGGAGTATGGAGAATGTGATGTAGCCATCGCTTTTATGGCTTCATTGCAAAGCTCCTGATCGGGAGCATTTAATTCGTCGAAAGAGGAATATTCTTCGTAGGATATAGTAAGACTAGTTTTTGGCATGCTAAATTGTTAAACTTTCAGAGGTATGCTGTAAGGGTTAACAATATAAGAAATATTGCTTTCGCTTACTAATCTTCCAAAAGAACTTCTTTAGCAGGAACCTCTGGTGAGGATTCTTCTCCAAGAAAGTCGACCTCAACACGCAAGTTCTTGATAATGTGCTGCTGTCTGTCCGGGGTATTTTTCCCCATATAATATTCCAGAAGATTCTTAATTGGCTGTTCTTTGGATAAGATCACCGGGTCCAGGCGGATATCTTCACCGATAAATAGTCCAAACTCTTCAGGAGAGATTTCACCAAGCCCCTTGAAGCGCGTAATCTCAGGCTTATTCCCGAGTTTATGGATCGCACGCTGCCGCTCTTCATCGCTATAGCAGTAAATCGTTTCTTTTTTATTACGTACCCTGAACAGAGGGGTCTGAAGAATAGAGACATGTCCTGCTTTCACAAGGTCCGGGAAAAACTGCAGAAAGAATGTCATGAGCAGCAGGCGGATGTGCATACCGTCAACATC
>NZ_JBASJU010000211.1:0-1703 GCF_049655485.1 Daejeonella sp. | reverse complement strand
TCGACATTGTTTAAGGAATGGATTTCTTTATAGTTTCGCAAGTTCACTTCTTCAGACCCGTCCCCAATGATCTTCAGATGGATATTGGGCTTAGTTTGCATCGCTTTAAGAAGCGTGTGTACCCCTTTTATTCTTTCTAATCGCCCTACATAAAGTATATAACGATCTGTTTGATCTCCTGTACCTAAACCGTGCTGGGTTTTAAAATTGTATGTGTGATAAATATGCCGGAGCTTCTCAGGGAAGAAGCCAAAACTCTTATACTTATTATAGCTGAAAAGGGATGGGCATATAAAGTAATCGACGTATTTATAGTAATTTACTAAGTCGTAAAAGTAATTCTCAAATGCAGCTAAAGAACTGGCTAAGAGGGAACCTTTTTTACATTTATTGACGGCACAGCGATAAAAGTTCCCGCCCTTGCACTGCTCACATACCTTGTCATTGCTGGTAAACGTGCTCTGCGGGCACAAAATGGTATAATCGTGTAAGGTCCAGACTATGGGTATTTCATGTTCTTTAAGAACATTGATAATAGCTGGCGTAAGATAATGATGGATAAGATTTAAATGTGCAACGTCTACTTTGACCGCTTTTAATAGACCTTTTAACTTGTGTATCGCCTCTGTTGAATAAACGCTTTTGCTAACCACTGTAAGGGCCGATTCAATGCTCCGGTCCTGGTTAAGTTCTCTGTAATTTATATTGTCGATAAAGTATTCCGAATACTCGCTGGACACATTGCGGTCATCCTTCATGGAAAAAGGCACCACATGGTGGCCAAGCTCTGTATATATTTCAGATATCGTTTCGATATAAGTCCAGTCGCCACCGCTGGGATACCAGGCCCAATTTGCGATCAGGATGTTCATTCTGGTAAAGCGTTTTTATTAGCGACTGCGGTATCCTCATCTTTCGGTTCATAAACCGCATAGCATCTGATAATTCCGCCTTTTTTAAAGAGGACTGCCAATCCTTCTAATAAAACAGCAAACGGAAGAACCAATAAAACCATGGCAAGCAGGACCCGGCTTTTGTTTTCTTTCAGGTCAGCGATCAAAAAGCCTTTATATCCAAACCAGGCGAAAATACTTTGGACCATACCCACTATCCCGAGGTGAAGCGAGTAGTATTCCTTTCTAATTACTCTGCAGTCGGCATTATCAATAATTTTCTCCAGGCTCGAATCGGTAAAGTGAGTCAGATGGCGTGGCACGTCAAGATGTAACCATCTATTTCCAGCCCATCTGGACTGCCAGCTCCCAAAATTGGGTACCTCTGCGATTAACAATCCCCCGGGTTTTAAATTGGACTTGACGAGATTGCTCATAAGTTCTGAAGGATTTTGCAGGTGTTCCAAAACATGGAACATTGTGATCACATCAAATCGGCTGTTGAGCACGGATCCGGAGGTATAGTAATCAGTATTGACAGTGAGACCGAAATATTTACGCGCATATTCTGCTCTTGGTTTCGAACTTTCTATTCCCTTTACCTGGCAACCCTTCAAAGCTGCGAAATGAAGAAACAGCCCTTTGCCTGAGCCGAAGTCGAGTATGAAAGGTGTTTGGTTCCTGGTGGTATTTTGTATGGTATTAATAACGGATCCGTATTCCGCTTTCTGGATCTTAAAGAAAATGGAATCGCGGGTATCTTTTACCGTATAATCTTTTCCATCGTAAAACTCGTTTACGTCGATATCC
>NZ_JBASJU010000210.1:0-2222 GCF_049655485.1 Daejeonella sp. | reverse complement strand
AAGGAGAATATTTTCACTCCGGTGATAAGATCTCAGGTGCGAAAACAAAAGATTACCAACAAAGGCCACTACACCGTTTATCTCCCATCTTACGATGATAAGCGATTAATATCATTCCTGTCGGAGTTTAAAGATGTGAGCTGGGATATTTTTTCAAAACATAATTCTAAGCGTTTAACTATAAAGAATATCTCCATCCAGCCTATCGACGGCGAAAAGTTTATCGCTAGTATGGCTTCGTCAGCCGGCGTATTATGTGGCGCGGGCTTTGAAACTCCGGCTGAAGCACTTTTCCTGGGGAAAAAACTGATGGTTATCCCCATGAAAAACCAGTACGAGCAGCACCTGAATGCGGCGGCACTGAAGGCGATGAAAGTCCCGGTTATTAATAGTTTAAAACCTAAGTATAAACCTTTAATTTCACTATGGCTGAACAATGAACAGTCTATTCCTGTTACTTATCCAGATGTTACACAGGAAATTATCGACATGATTGTTGAAAAGCACAAAGCAGATACTACATTTGATAGTGATGAAGCTTTGTTTATCTAAAAAGGTTTAAATGGATATAGAGGTGGGAGAAGAGCTGAACCGTGATCTGTTCGGAAAAGATTTTAAGTGGGGTGTTTCGACTGCAGCCTATCAAATAGAAGGCGCACATGATGCAGACGGTAAAGGCAGCTCAATCTGGGATATCTACACCGAACGCAAGAAAAAGATTCTTAACGGACACCATGGTAAAATCGCCTGTGATTTTTATAATCGATACAAAGAAGACATTTCCCTGCTAAAGGACCTTAACATCCCAAATTTACGGCTTTCTACTTCCTGGTCCAGGATAATGCCTTCCGGTACCGGACCTATCAATCACAAAGGTATCGACTTCTATAACAGGATTATCGACACCAGCCTCGAGAACGGTATCGAACCCTGGCTAACCCTGTATCACTGGGACCTGCCGCACGCGCTTGAACAAAAAGGCGGCTGGACCAATCGCGATATTATTTCCTGGTTTGCAGAATATACAGAAATATGTGCCAAGCACTTCGGCGACCGGGTGAAACACTGGATGGTAATGAACGAACCAATGGTATTTACTGGTGCGGGATATTTCCTCGGGGTGCATGCCCCTGGCAGAACGGGCGCCAATAATTTTCTACCCGCTGTCCATCATACGGTCTTAAGTATTTCTGAAGGAGGCCGCATCTTAAAAGACCTGCTTCCTGCGGCGGAAATCGGCACGACATTTTCATGCTCTTTTATTCAGCCCTATACCAACCGACCCAAAGATGTTAACGCCGCAAATCGTATCGACGCGCTTCTGAACCGCATGTTCATCGAACCCATTCTTGGGATGGGTTACCCGGAAAATGATCTTTCTTTTTTGAAGAAGATCAGTAAATACATGCGACCTGGCGATGAGGATAAAATGGCTTTCGATTTTGATTTTATCGGGGTCCAGAATTATACCCGGGAGATTGTGAAAAATTCCTATCTGACCCCTTATGTACAGGCTTCTTTAGTAAAGGCAAAGGATCGCGGAGTTCCTTATACGTCCATGGGCTGGGAGGTATATCCTGAATCTATCTATGAGATGATCAGGAAGTTCAATGAATACAAGAACATTAAGAAGATATACATCACTGAAAATGGCGCGGCTTTTCCAGATCACCTGATAGATGGCAAGGTGAATGACACGCAACGCACTAAGTACATTCAGGAAAATTTAAAACAGGTTTTACGAGCCCGAAACGAAGGCATGAGCGCGGAAGGCTATTTTGTATGGACACTCACCGACAATTTTGAATGGTCGGAAGGCTATCACCCGCGGTTCGGACTGGTTCATGTTGATTTCGAAACACAGCAGCGTACGATTAAATCATCCGGTCACTGGTACTCCGATTTTTTATCAGGGCAGAATGATCAGACCAAGTCGGATTTAAATCTTGAAAAAAGCAATTTAATATCAAGCAACGCCTCGAGGTCCTGATTGTCGTGAAGATCCTCCTCTTCGGCAAATATAATCACTTTCCCTTTGATTCACTGCATCTTTGAACCTTGCTTTGATCCGTTTCGAGAAACTCATCTTCTCCTGTCCCATGGAGGTCAGGCACCAGTTTACAAAGCTGTTCAGCAGGATGAGAGAATCGTAACCGACAGCTCCAAGTTTGGCCAGCCATTTGGAGTTCTGCATCGTGATATCAAACACATCTCCATGGAAA
>NZ_JBASJU010000209.1:0-1517 GCF_049655485.1 Daejeonella sp. | reverse complement strand
CCGCTAAGGGAATTATCATTCTCTGAGATATTTAAAGTTAAACCGGCACCAGCACTCACTGCATTCATATCATATGCGGGAGAAAGCTCCCATCCATCCTGATACAGTAAAAATCCATGATTACGTAAATGGTCATCGGTATTCTTTACCATAATATTGAACACTATCCGTCTCCAAAGCTCTTTAAGGTTTTCATTTATGTTTCTACCACGCTGCTGAATAATGCCGGCAAGGTCCAGGTAACTAACACCCTCGTGATGGTCTGCCCCATCACGATAACCAAGCAGGGTCATTGCCGATGCAAAATGAATGCGTTGTGTTTGGTTGACCCTGTCAAATCTCTTAGTTAAGAATGTATGATGACTCCCTGTATATTTTTGAAGCATGGCAGGTGCAACTGTTACTCCTGAGGTGGTGGCCAGTTCATGAACAACCATTTCCCAGGCACCTATATCGACTTCATCATTACTGCTTGGGAATTTAGCTATCCATAGATTATCATCCTGATCTCTCACACTTGCTTTTGGCCGGGCACCTCCAAGCGAAGAGCCCGGAGAAATCAGCATATTTAGCCATTTTAAATCTTCCTCATCGTTGTCGGCATCATCCTTTTCTAGTTGGAGACTTGCAAATTCCAAATCTCTCAAGTTGATCCAGGGGGGAGCAGCTAAGCCCTCTTCAAAGCTTAAAAAATGTCCATCCTCTTCAATTTTGAATCGCAGTCCACCCATTCTGCTTCCGTCGAAAACTCCAAGCAAGAAATCCGACTCAAATAAAGTTTCAGCCTTGCGACCTTCTTTCCTCGCTACAATTGCTTCTTTTCTTTTCATCAGCAACCGTCCCCATCTGTCCGGCGAAGAATCCAGAAACATTCCGAAGTTTGGCTTTTCATCCCGAAGAAACTGCCGCCCTGAAAATAATTGCAGGTCAGGGTCAAGGTATTGGCTTTGCGATGACTTTATCCACTCCTCAGTATATTCAAAAGCAAATACCTCCTTGCCTCGAACAATATCCGAAGTCAATACTCCGATGAGCATAGTATCTGGTAAATCAACCCAGTCCGCATATACTAATATCTTCTTTGTCATGAGGTCTTTTTCTTAGGTGCCCGCTCTTTAACTAATAAGCCAACATCTTGTAGCTTCCGACCTAATTCATCGTCTGCTCCAAGCTTTAAAAAATCTTTCTCCAGCCCCAATACAAACAGGACCTGAAAATAAGCACCCATGGCTACTGTGGGTATACCTTTTTCAATCTGCCATAAGGTTGCTCTACTTATACCCGCTCGCTCTGCTACCTGAATAGTACTTAACTTTCGTCGCAATCTGGCAAGCTTGATGTTTTCACCAAGATCGTCTAAAACTCGCTGAGCTTTAGGTAAGAGGACAAGTTTCTGTTTCATAATGTTTAATACGCTAAACAAATATACCTTAAATGTTTAAAATATAAAACACTAAATCTTGGCGGAATTCAAACTTTCAAATTGGTGAGCACCATAGAAATCTCTGCCGAATAAT
>NZ_JBASJU010000208.1:0-6746 GCF_049655485.1 Daejeonella sp. | reverse complement strand
GCTCAGACCTCAGACTTCGCTACAACCTTTGACTTTATTACGCTCCATGACCTCATTTAATTCCTCCATTAAAAACGATACAAATATTTGTACCTTTGCAGCTCTAATTTAAGGGCTAAATTATTTTGCCTGTAATTAGTTGTTATCACAAATGAGTTTAATTGATCAAATCGATAAGGAGCGCCTTCCAGAGCACGTCGCCATTATAATGGACGGAAACGGCCGTTGGGCGAAGGAAAAAGGAAAGCTCCGGGTTTTTGGACACCAGAATGGGGTAGTGTCGGTCAGGGATACGGTTGAAGGTGCTGTGGAATTAGGGATTAAAAACCTCACTTTATATGCCTTTTCTACTGAAAACTGGAACCGGCCCAAGCTGGAAGTGATGGCTCTCATGGAATTATTGGTAGCTACCATAAATAAAGAGACCAAAACACTAATGAAAAATGGCGTGCGTTTAAACGCGATTGGAAATCTTGCTTCATTGCCGGATAAATGTTATCGTCAGTTGAACGAAACGATTGAAAAGACTTCTCAAAATACCGCATGTACACTTACCCTGGCACTAAGCTACAGTTCAAGATGGGAGATTACTGAAGCTGCGAAGCAATTGGCAATTGATGTAAGGGATGGAAATGTAAACGCGGAAGATATCACCGAGGACACTTTTGCATCCTATTTGAATACATCGGATATGCCTGATCCAGAACTGATGATCCGCACAAGCGGTGAGCACCGGATAAGTAATTACCTATTATGGCAGTTGGCTTATTCTGAACTATACTTTACTCCCAAGCTCTGGCCCGATTTCAGAAGAGAGGATCTTTTTGAGGCTGTCATTGATTTTCAGAAGCGCGAAAGACGCTTTGGAATGACGAGTGAGCAGTTGAACTAATTGTAACTTTAACACTTTTTAACAAGTGATTAGCTTATTTTAGCACCGTTAAACACAAAAAATGAACCGCATTTTAATCATAATATTTTTCCTTATTTCTGGTACTTCTGCGATGGCGCAGTTTGGAAGAACGGGGACACCGCAGAAGCCAAGAACTACTGCTCCAAGTTCGGAAATAAGTTACCTCAACCCGCAGGAATTTACTATTGGGGGAACTAATGTAATAGGTACCCAGTTCCTGGATAAATCTGTGTTGATTACAATTTCTAAGCTTACTACCGGCGATAAGATTATGGTACCTGGAGATGTTACTTCAAACGCCGTAAAGAATCTCTGGGCTCAGGGTTTGTTCGACGATGTGAAGTTAAATATTGCGGAAATCAGGGGCGACTCTATCTTTTTCGATATTGTTGTGGTTGAGCGTCCACGCTTAACCCGAATAGAATTATTAGGGCTTAAGAAAGGGGAAGTAACAGATGTTAAAGCAAAGCTAACCGATAAAACGGGTAAGGTTGTTAACGAAAACCTGATTAAAACAACAACGGATATCATTAAGAAGCATTTCAATGAAAAGGGTTATCTTTTTACTGATGTTTCTATCGTACAGAGAAAAGACACAGCAGAAGCCAATAATTTGATATTGGATGTCACGGTTGATAAAAATAGCCGTGTAAAAGTTGACAAAATACTTTTCACCGGCAATAAAGATTTTAAAGAAAAAGCCCTTCAAAAATATCTCAAGAAAACTAAAGAACGCGCATTTTACAAGGTCTTCGGATCCGCTAAATTCCTGCAGACAAAGTACGACGAGGATAAACTTAACATGATCTCGAAGATGCACGAAAAGGGCTATCGGGATGCGGAAATTGTCGGTGATTCTATTTATCGCTCCAGCGATAACGGCGTAACGATTAAAATTGATCTTTACGAAGGACCTAAATATTATTTTGGAGATATTTCCTTCGCAGGAAATGCTAAGTATCCGAAAGAGTTTCTTGAAACCCTTCTTGGGATTAAAAAAGGGGAAGTCTTCAGTGAAGAAAAGCTGACCAGAAAACTATCAAGCAGTCCTAATGGTGATGACGTATCTTCCCTTTACCTAAACGACGGTTATCTAACCTTTAATGTTGACCCCGTTCAAACCAAGATCTATGGAGATACAATTGATCTTGAGATCAGGATGTATGAGGGCCCGCAATACACGATTAATAAAGTAATGGTTAAGGGTAACGACCTGACTAACGATAAAGTTATACTTAGGGAAATCCGTACTAAACCCGGCCAAAAGTTTTCCAAAGAGCTAATCGTTCGTAGTACACGTGAGATCGCACAGCTTGGAAATTTCGATGATACTAAAACGGATCCAAGGCCAATTAATATTAACCCTAATGAAGGAACAGTAGATATTGAATATAATGTAGTCGAAAAGCCATCAGATCAGATTGAACTTTCCGGTGGTTTCGGTGGTGGTCGGGTTGTGGGGACGCTCGGACTTACATTCAATAACTTCTCTGCAAGGAACCTGTTTAACATGAGTGCCTGGAAGCCGCTTCCTAAGGGTGACGGACAAAAACTGAGTATCAGGGGACAAACGAATGGTAAGTTTTACCAATCTTATAGTTTCTCTTTCTCTGAGCCTTGGCTTGGTGGTAAAAAACCAATCTACTTTGGAATCAGCGCGTTTACCTCTCTGCAATCCAATGGCTTGAGCGATTCAAATATCGATCAGCAAAAGATCCGCCTTAACGGGATGACCTTTACGCGTGGTCAGCGTTTAAAATGGCCGGATGATTATTTCCAGGCAAACACGTCGATCAATCTGCAGCAATATAAACTGAACAATTATAATCAGTTTATCTTCTCAACCGGAACATCATATAACTTCAACCTGACTCAGGAGATCAGCCGCAGCTCTATTGATGCGCCAATCTTCCCAACCTCTGGTTCAAACCTTAAACTGACCATCCAGGCAACTCCGCCATATTCATTATTCAATAACACGAATTATGTGATTGCTACGGACAAGGAGAAATATAAGTTTACCGAGTACCATAAATGGAAATTTGAATCTCAGTGGTTCCAGAGAATTTATGGAAAGCTGGTATTAAAAGCTCAGGCACAGTTTGGATTATTAGGAATATATAATTCGGCTGTAGGCCAGTCAGCCTTCGAACGATTTAAACTTGGTGGTGATGGAATGCAGGGATTTGATTTCCTTCAGGGGTCTGAAATCATTGCGATGCGTGGTTATGCAAATAACGCAGTTATCCCCTCTGGATCTAATCCAACGGTAGCTATGGGTTCTGGTAGCCCGATATTTAACAAATACGTTCTGGAATTAAGGCACCCTATTACCGCAAGCCAGTCGGCTACCATATTTGTCCTCGCATTTGCTGAAGGTGGAAATACCTGGAATTCATTCCGCGATTTTGCCCCTTTTAACATTAGACGGACTGCTGGAGTTGGTGCACGGGTATTTTTACCTATTTTTGGATTACTTGGTATTGACTATGGTTATGCTTTCGATTCAATTCCTGGCGGTGGCGGTGATAACCGCGATGGAAAGCAGGCTTTCACATTTAGTATTTCCCAGGCCCTGAATGGCGGATTTAATTAATTAAGATGAAACGAGTAATTTTAAGTACTTTAATATTATTGTCAATCACGCTAACGGCGACGGCGCAGCGTTTTGCCTATGTAGATAGTGATTATATCCTAAAGCATATTCCTGAGTATACTTCTTCCCAAAAGCAATTGGATGCTTTATCGGCACAATGGCAGAAAGATGTGGATACGAAATTTGCAGATATTGAAAGACTATTCAAAGCTTATCAGGCGGATCAGGTTTTGCTTACAGAAGATATGCGTAAGCGCAGGGAAGCTGAAATAATTCAAAAAGAAAATGACGCAAAGGAATTTCAAAGGCTTAAATTTGGATTTGAAGGCGAACTTTTCCAGGTACGCACACGATTAATAAAGCCAATCCAGGACCGTGTTGCAAAGGCTATACAAGCTGTTGCCGATGCACAGCAGCTGGATATGATTTTTGATAAAAACAGCGAGCTCACACTATTATATGCAAGTCCGCGTTTAGACAAAAGCAACGACGTAGTTACCCGCCTTGGTTTTAAGCCGGGGACCTTTGTCACAAATTAAATGCTATTATAAACCATAAACGAAAACAGAACAAATAATACAAACAATGAAGAAATTAGTAAGAATTGGATTAGTTGCAGCAAGTTTATTCATGGCTGCAAACGTTGCAAATGCTCAGCAGAAATTTGGTCACATTAACTCTGCAGATCTTTTGCAATCTATGCCTGAAATGAAAACTGCTGATGCAACTTTTCAAACCTTTGCAAAACAAAAGCAAACGTCTTTGGAATTGATGGGTGCTGAGCGTCAGAAACTGGTTACCAGTTATGAGGATAAGTACAAAACTCTTAGCGAAGCGAATAAAGCTACTCTTGAAAAAGAACTAACCGCTCTTGGTACAAGCATCCAGGATATGGAGAAACGTATCACAGATGCTCAGGAAAAAGCTCAGGAGGAATTAACCACAAAACGTACAGAAATCTATCAGCCTGTTTTCAAGAAAGCTGAAGACGCTGTAAAAGCTGTCGCTAAAGAAAAAGGATTTGCATACGTATTCGATATATCACAACCAGGTGTTGTTTATTTTGATGGCGGTGAAGATCTATTAAGCGCTGTAAAATCGAAATTAGGGATTACTACTGCGAGTAAGTAAGAGCCTTTTTGAATTAAAGGAAGCGTAATCAGAAGTGGTTACGCTTTTTTTATGAAGTTGGATGGAATAAAGAACAAAGAGCAAGGAGCAAAGACCAGTGGATTTTAATCATACATTTGTACTTAATTGAAATGGGGTAAGGAAGCGTTTCCGTCCACTTTCAGTTTTCAGTTTTCAGTTTTCAACTTAAAAATGAGTTCCACTTTCCCCATAGGTATTTTCGACTCCGGTATCGGAGGCCTCACCGTAGCAAGCGCGATACGCAAGATCCTGCCGAATGAGCAGCTGATTTATTTTGGAGATACGGCGCATATGCCTTACGGCGATAAATCTCCTGAGGCAGTGAAATTCTACAGCTTGAAGATTGCTAAATTCCTGCTCGACAAACAATGCAAGGTAATCGTTATCGCATGTAACACGGCATCCGCCCATGCCTTCCATGAACTGGTCCATTTCCTGGGGGATCAGGTTCCTATTATCAATGTGATTGATCCTGTTGTTGATTTGTTGGCCAAAAATGGAAGTGACAAGAAGATTGGTGTCATCGGTACGAAATCCACCATCAGGTCTGATATTTATGCAAGGAAGTTTAAGCTGGCAAACCCGGATCTGGAGGTATCATCATTAGCTACCCCTTTACTAGCACCGATGATAGAGGAGGGCTTTTTCAATAATAATATTAGCAAGACGGTAATAAATTCATATCTCTCGTCTTCTAAATTAAAAAAGATCGATAGCCTGATACTCGCCTGCACTCACTATCCGCTTATCCAGGATGAAATATCAGCCTTCTATAAGGGAACGGTCAACATAATTAATACCGCTGAAATAGTAGCTCAGTACGTCCATGATCGCTTGAGTGAGCTCAAATTATTAAACGAAGGGTCCCTTAAGAAGCATCAGTTTTACGTGTCTGATTACACTCCGTCTTTTGAGAAAAGTACGAGGTTGTTTTTTGGGGAAAAGATTGGCTTGAGGTTGGAGTCTATTTGGGAGTAGAACCCAGGGATCATAATTACAGGTACAAAAATCAAGTTCACACGCCCCGATCTTGATACTTGATACCTGATACTTGCTACTAAATATGTAAGTTTGTTCCCATAAGCCCGAAGAATTGAATTTCTATCTGACATATGTACTCGTAGCAACCGCTTTATTCGCATTCACTGCCTTATTCACCTTATTCGCATTATATTCTGAACGTAAAATATCCGCTTTCATACAGGACCGCCTGGGACCGATGGAAGTTGGAAAGTTCGGCTCCCTACAAGCTTTTGCCGATATCCTGAAAATGCTTCAAAAGGAATTTATTGTTCCATCCGCAGCGGATAAAATTCTTTTCACTCTCGCACCGATAGTTATTTTCGTTTCTGTATATCTCGGGTTTGCGGCATTGCCATGGGCTCCCGGATTAAGCCCTTCCTCCTTAAACCTGGGCCTGTTCTATATCTTTGCAATTCTTTCCATGGAAACAATCGGCATCTTAATGGCAGGTTGGGGTTCCAATAATAAATATGCACTGCTTGGATCTATGAGATCGGTTGCTCAGATGGTTTCCTATGAAATCCCGGCAGGGATAGCCCTTATCTCGGCCGTGATGATATCCCAGACATTTAATATGCAGGAAGTCAGTATCAAACAGGGGATCTTATCGAACGAAACTATACTTTTTCTAGGGGCCTGGGATGTAAGCTCAATCGGTGGTTTTTTGGCTTGGAATATCTTCCAGGCCCCTCATCTTATAGTAGCGTATTTGATATACTTCATTGCTTCACTTGCCGAATGCAATCGCGCGCCTTTTGACATTCCGGAAGCGGAGTCTGAACTTGTTGCCGGTTTCCATGTTGAGTACTCCGGACTCCGTTTTGCATTTGTATTCCTCGCAGAATACTCCATGATGTTTTTAGTAGGAATGATCGGAGTTATTTTATTTCTTGGCGGATGGAATAGTCCCTTGCCCAATATCGGCGCGGCGCGGCTGGCAGATTGGACGACAAGTGTCGGATGGGGGATATTCTGGGTACTCATCAAAACGCTTTTGGTGGTTGGAGTACAAATCTGGATCAGGTGGACATTGCCGCGTCTGAGAGTAGACCAGTTAATGAG
>NZ_JBASJU010000207.1:0-1940 GCF_049655485.1 Daejeonella sp. | reverse complement strand
TAAAAAAACAAACTTCTTCATCCTAAGAAAACAATAAATTCTATCTAAGTATAAATTTAAGCAAAGAATATCAAAACAATCGTAACAATAGCATTCTGCAAACAGGTAAGATCTATTTATTTTGCTTGACTGAATAAAGCCAGTCCATTAACGAAGGGATTTCGAAATGATAGTTCAGTTCTGCAGATACACGGGAACTTGTAATTAGCTTTCCCCCGGTTTTCTCTGATACAAAATGTGGTTTTTGAAGTCCTTCCAGCTCAGCAGCTAATGAATAAAACTCTTCTCTAGAGGGGTGGGATGGAGTACATCCGTTATAAACACCAGCAGCATTCAGATCTCTCACCAGACAATTGATAATCCCGATAACATCAATCAGATGGATTAGATTTACTGGTGAATTTCCATTGGGTATTTGTCTTTTGCCGGCGAAGAATTTTCCAGGCATTCGACCCGGCCCGATAAGTCCCGCCAGCCGCAGGCTTATCACCTTTTTATCCAGCTTGTTTAACAAGTTTTCGGTATCCGCCATCAACCTCCCTGAATCCGTATCGGGTGAGATCGCCGAAAACTCATCTACCACCCCACTGCTATCTGCATAAACTGATGTCGTGCTGATAAGGATTAGCTTCGAAACCTTACTAAGAGGAATCTGACGGCAGACGAATTGGATCATTCGTTTATAATTGGCGAGTCCGTCAGGATTCCGGCGGCCTGGAGGAATCGTTATAATTAATATTTCTGCTTTAAAAAACTTTTTTAGATCAGGTATTGATACATCATCAGAAAAATGTACTAAATAGGGGTCAATTCCTTCATTCTCAAAGAAGCCCAATTTGGCAGGAGTACTTGTCGAAGCACGAACAGCAAATCCCTGTGATAAAAGGCTTTTGGCGAGGGGATATCCCAACCAACCGCAGCCTAATAGGCTTATTACCCCTTTATTTGGTATTGACATTCCCACAAAAGTAAACTCTTTAATTCATTATTTGGTTTTGGCACTGACTTTGAATTTAGGCTGGTAAGGATGTATCATCACGCATGATAAATTCGTTATCATAAAAAATTAAATTTTAAACAGATGAAAAATACAAAGATGAAAATAGCAACATTAGGGTTAGCATTCGCAACCTCTGCTATGTTATTTCAAAGCTGTGCTACTGCGACTAAAACACAAAAAGGCGCGGTGATCGGCGCGGCTGCAGGTGGTACTATAGGAGCTATCATTGGCAAAAAAGCGGGAAACACTGCAGTAGGTGCGATAATTGGTGGTGCTGTTGGTGGAACAGCCGGAGCTGTAATCGGACGCAGGATGGATCGTCAGGCAGAAGAAATAAAAAATACTGTGCCGAACGCAGAAGTTATCCGGGAAGGCGAAGGTATCATCGTTAAGTTCGATTCAGGTATTCTTTTCGATGTTAACCAGTCTGATTTGAAGAGCGCAGCCAGGTCAAATATCGAAAGCCTTGCAACATCATTAAAAAATAACCCTGAAACTAACATTTTAATCGTTGGACACACAGATGCAACTGGTACAGATGCATACAATTACAAACTGTCTGAAAGACGCGCAGCTTCAGTTAAAGCTTATGCGGTAAATCAAGGTATTGCGCCTTCGAGATTAACTACTGAAGGCCGTGGAGAAACGGAGCCGATTTCAGATAACACCACTGATTCAGGAAAAGCTCAGAACCGTCGTGTAGAGATTGTCATTGTAGCCAACGAAGCTATGAAAGCTGAAGCTAGAAGGACTGGAAACTAATAACCAATAATATACTTGTTTGGCCCTGTTCGATATCCGGACAGGGCTTTTTTATGACCGTCAAATTATATTCCGGACTGTATTTTTATTAATTTTGCAATATGTTTAAACGGATAGCAATTTTAAGCATTCTTCTTATGTACCTCGGTACAACGGTTGGTTTTGCAATGAGCTTGCA
>NZ_JBASJU010000206.1:0-5194 GCF_049655485.1 Daejeonella sp. | reverse complement strand
TATTGTACCCCGACCGTAAGAAAACCACCTTCAAGTCAATTCTTGAGGACATCAAGCTTCTTTTCAACTGTATTGGTTTAGGCAATATTGGCAAGGCGATGAAACGGGAGTCGGCTATCAAAAAAATCCAGCCCGATACACCCATGTATTATTTGTGGTTTATTGGTGTTGACCCGGATTCTCAAGGGACTGGAATCGGCACGCAGTTAATGAACGAGGTTATCGAAGACAGCCAGGTTCAATCGAGGCCCATTTATCTGGAGACATCCACACAACGAAATCTACCGTGGTACAAAAAGTTCGGCTTTGATATTTACGAAGACCTCGATTTATCTTACAAACTGTATTTTCTTAAACGTGATTTCGCTTAAAAAGCCCGGCTATGAAGGTGTTTGGTACAGAAATGCTTCTTATCACATTCATTTTCGTAGTACTCGAAATTGCGATGTTCTTTTACCAGGTTATCTATTATCTGTCCCGACCGCAGGATAAGCCACGACTATATTATCTAATCCTATTATTTCTCCTTATTGTATACAACATTAGTGGCGGACTCTTCCCGGACCCAGAGATTAACCTTTCTATAGTCGCGCAGAACAGCTTGGCGTATGGCAGTGGATTCTTGATGGCGTCTTACTTCCCTTACTATTTCTACAGAGGCTTTGAACTTGAAAGACTTCGTTTTCATGCTGTATATGGAGTTTTTCTTTTCTTTCTCCTACCCTACCTTATCTTCTTTGTCATTGTATACTCTATTAATAAAAATCTTGATTTTGCGATTCAAAATGGCATAATAGTTCCATTCTTTTACGCCATAGTACTACTATGGGCGATTCTTCGGTCAATACGATTGAAATATTATGCAAACAGAAGCAAAGTCAATTTCATAGAAGTTATCGCCGTTTATGGGGCAGTAATCCCCTGGGTAATGATGCCCGTAATCGCCTATTTTAATTGGGGTCAGTTTGTGGAGGTGATCTGCACCAATGGCGGATTCGTAGTGATCACGGTTATGTTTCTTTATAAATCAGTTATTAATGCCCGTCAAGAGTATCGACAATTGATCGAATTATCAATCAATGGAAGCAACCCACAAATTTTCGAAGAAAACAGTGCTCGGTACAAACTGACCAATCGCGAGATTGAAATTGTTCAGCTACTACGACAAGGAAACAAATACCAGACAATAGCAGATAAGCTGTTTATTTCTGAACTGACGGTCAAAAAACATGTGCGAAATATTTTCGAGAAGACCTCTTCCACCAACCGGGTGGAACTCATTCATAAATTGGAAAACTAGTTCCTAAGGTAGCATTTTGGCCAAAATATCGTCTTAATACTCCTTTTTAAGTAGTGAAATACTCCTTTAAAAGTATTTACAAGTGTCTTATAATTAAGGATTTTTGTTCTGCGTTAGTGCTCTGCAACTCATAGCACATCAGGTTTCCCTAATTATTTGAACTATGAAAACATTTTCCGACAGATTAGCATTTGCGCTCGAAACTGAACTATATGAGTTAACTCAGAAAAATTTGACGGAATGCGAGAAGCTTAAACAAGCAATTGCACTTTGTAAAAAAGCATTAGGTATATTAAGGAAATATCTTTTAAGCTATTTTTTCGGATCGCTGGAAGAGGAAATCACATTCTTTAAACAGATCAAACCCGTATTTTATAGCAAGTACATATATTACATCAGTATATACAACTATTACGTCAAAACTCCCACAGGCAGTGATGAAATTTTGAAGGCTTATATATCATCCCAACTGAAAGAACTAAAACATTTTTTTGATCGGAATCAAAGCTTTTATCATTATTACAGATCTGGCTCCGACCACCTTGACAGCTTTTATTTTACTAGGGGCAATTTTGATGTGTATTCCGAATTGGAGGATTTTCAAGGAGACGAGCTTTTCTCAACTAGTCATGATTATAAGATTTCGAAAGTCATCGCCAATGAACAGTTCCAGGAATTTTTGTCGAAAAAGTGCAAAAGTTTCGACAGTGATTGTATTCAGCTGGCAGAATCACCTGTAATTTGGACAGGAAACCAAACAGACTTGGTAGAGCTGCTATATGCTTTGGTTGAAAGCGGATGTCTGAACAATGGTAACATTCAGATAAAGAGTGCCATCCTATTTTTTCAGTCGATATTTAAAGTGGACTTAAAATATTACTACCATAAGTACACAGACATTTCAAACCGAAAAAAGGAACGTACTGTTTTCTTAGATAAGCTAAAACTATGTTTGACGAGGAAAATGGACGAAAAACATGAATTAGAACGCCCAAATTTGAAACGAATACATTTTTCGTAGCACACCCAATTATTGATTTTTTGGTATATATGCTCCCTTTTCGATCCAGGTAACCCACGCTTTTTTAAATTCTGCATGAGTCAAAGGCGGCAATGTACGTCCCTCACCAGGATTCCAGCCCCATTTTACCAAGTCATCATCCGCGTGGTCGATTAGCTTCTGAAGGCTTTTATTGCCGTTTGTCTTTGGGTTAATAAGCTGTCTGGCCAGTTGCTCAGGTGTTTTACCCTCAAAAACCATCTTCATGTCGGCTGGCGGTAAATGCCAGTTCGGGTTGCCAGGAGGTTTGTGAAGGCCCTCGACATTGTTAGGCTGATGGCAATTCGAACATTTCATAGCATACAGACCTTTTCCGTCTTTGCCCCTGCGCGGTAACATAGTGTGTAAATGACTGTCATCTCCCTGCAGCGGGACATCACCAGCTGGGTGGCAGTTCATACAACGCGGACTCATCAAAACGGCATATACATCACTAAACGCTTTAACCGATGCGATACTGTCCGCATTAACGATAATGTTGCGGGATGTTGTTACAGGAGATTCATTGATCTCACCAAAACTTCGTAAAATGAATACTGAACCTATAATGACCGAACCTATAATTATCTTTTTCTGCATGATCTTGATCCTGATAACGTTAGCCTTTGCGCTGAATTTCAGCAGCTGCATGAATGGCACTGCGAATTCTCAAATATGTACCACACCGGCAAATATTACCGGACATCGCGGCATCAATATCGGCATCAGTTGGATTTTTATTTTCCTTGAGGAGAACAGCCGCCGACATAATTTGGCCCGATTGACAATATCCGCATTGAGCAACATCCTGTTCCAGCCAAGCTTTCTGTAGCGGATGATCATTCTTGTCAGAAAGGCCTTCAATAGTAACAACCTTCTTTCCGACTGCTCGAGCAACTTTTGTAACACAGGAGCGGACAGCTTCCCCGTTGAGATGCACTACACAGGCTCCGCACTGAGCTTCACCACATCCATACTTTGTTCCAACCAGATCGAGATTTTCTCTAAGCACCCATAATAAAGGTGTATTCGGATCTACATCAACCTTGTACGATTTCTTGTTTATATCTAATGTGACCATAACATCTAATTTTTTTTAATTAAATAGCACCGTTGCCATTTGATGATGAAACAAAGGGCTGTTGATAGAAGCGTTTTCCGCTCGCTTTATATAAGGCATTTGCAACTGCTCCAAATACGGGTGGAAAAGGCGGTTCTCCTAAACCTGTTGGGTCTATTTCATTTTTAACAAAGTGTACTTCGATCTTTTTCGGCGCCTCATGCATGCGAATGATTCGGTAATTATGAAAATTACTTTGTTCTGCAGCACCATTTTTGTGTGTTAATGCTCCGTAAAATGCGTTTCCAATTCCGTCAACTACCGCGCCCTGAACCATATTAGTAGCTGCATCAGGATTAACAACGATCCCACAATCGATGGCACTGACAACTCTCTCCACGTAAGGTTCTCCATCCTTCATGACCACATCCACAATATGGGCAGCGTATGATGCATGACAAAAATAAGCTGCCACACCACGATGATATTTGCTATTCTCAGGTTTTCCCCATCCGGACTTTTCTTTAACAAGTTTTAAAATTCCAGCATAACGGTCCGCATCATATTCGTTATTCTTGCCTACAGGGTTTTCTTTTGCCCGTTTTAACAAGTCTAACCTGAGTTCTATGGGATCTTTACCCATAGCTTCAGCTACTTCGTCCAGAAATGACTGCTCAGCCGCAGCATTAAAATTAGATCGCGGAGCTCTAAATGCTCCTATCGTTATATTCGAGGGTATTTGCCAACCTTCTGCAAGGTAATTGTCAACAGCACCAGCAGGGAACCTGTTAGCGTGTATAGCATGTTCTGGTATACCTCCCCCTTTAACATGAAATGCAATCAGATTCTTGTCAGCGTCCAAAGCTGCACGATAGGTAGCGGTATACATTGGGCGATAAATACCATAGGTCATGTCATCCTCACGAGAGTAGACAAGTTTAACAGGCGCATTGACTTTTTTTGAAATTAGCCCTGCTTCCGTCAGGTAATGACCATAAGCTCTTCGCCCAAAGCCGCCGCCCATACGAGTCATCTGGATCTCGATCTTTTCAGGAGGCAAATTAAATATTTTTGCAAGCGTTGGTTCAGTCCAGCCCGGCGCCTGTAAGGGGCCTACAAATAAAGCCTTCTCATCCGTAACATGGGCGAAAAAATTCATTGGCTCCATGCAGTTATGAGCAAGGAATGGTGCATTAAAAGTGCGTTCGATAATCTGGGCAGCATTCTTAAAGGCAGCTTCCGGATCGCCATCCTTTCTTAGCTGCTGAGCTGGCTTCTGAGCAAATTCCGCCATTTGGGCAAGTTGATTACTTGTAGTTGCGAGTTCTCCCGGAACCACCACTTCTCTGGATTGTCCCCTGCCGCCCATAGTATCTTTGGTATCACCCGCCGGCTCCCATTCGACTTTCAGTTTCTTACGAGCTTGCATTACCTCCCATGTGCTTTTCCCAACTACTACCAGCAGATTGTTAAATGTACGGGTGTCGAACCCTCCCTGCGCAAATCCGTCTTCATACAGTCTCTGAGTAAATACATGCTTAATGCCGGGCATTTTTAAAGTCTCCGCGGCATCGAAAGATTTAAGCTTCATCCCAAAACCCGGAGGATGCTCGATCATAGCAATCAGCATTCCTTCATGCTTATAATCTATTCCGAATAGAGACTTACCCGAAACGATTTTTAGCCCTTCGACATTCTTCTTTGAGCTTCCAACAACGTTAAACTTGCTTACTTCTTTTAGCTTAATTCCTTTTGGTATAGGTACCAGTGCGGCTTGGGAGGCAAAGCTGCCATA
>NZ_JBASJU010000205.1:0-3604 GCF_049655485.1 Daejeonella sp. | reverse complement strand
TGTCCATATCTACATCAGTAAGCCAACGTTTATCCGAAAAGGTATATTCTAATTTGTTGCGGTAGTAGCGGGATGCTTTGGAGCCGAGGATGGTCTCCATTCCCGACACATCTACCTTTGCTAAACGCTGTAATGCATCACTAACACTCTTCTGTTTAAACTGAAGCTGGGATTCGTAGCTTAAATGTTGCCATTTGCAACCACCGCAAACACCGAAATGTTGGCAAAATGGTTCCGTCCGGTGTTCGGAGGGCTTCACCATGTTACTGATGCGGCCTTCGTAGAACTTCTTTTTTCTTCGCATCAGCTCCACATCCACCACATCGCCAGGTACGGCTTTCTCGATAAATATGACCAGATCGCCGGATTTACCAACTCCTTTTCCCTCTTCGGCAATGTCAATTACTTCGATGTTTTGGAGGAATTTAAGATCTGCGGGGATTTTTTTCATGAGGGGCAAAATTAAAGAAAAGTATCAAGTATCAGGTATCAAGTAGGAAGAAAGAGATCTGATGTCTCTGATCTGAGGATCACCGATAAAGTTAAGACTATTAGGTGGGTCGGTTTCAGTTTTCACCTTTGCCTTCTAAATGGGAGAAATTAGAGCACAGGACGACCGCCTAATTAACAAGGTTCAATAAATTTTTAGAGCTTTTTAAAAGTCAAAATGCTCGTCGATAAGAATTGAAATGACTAGAATTTCTTTGCTCATGACTTATTTTTTTGGTATTGAGGTAAATATAGTAATAAATATACTCAAAACCAAATTAGTATACGGAGGTCGGAGAACTGAAGTCGGAGGAAGAACCGTTCCGGTGAAAGGGGTTTTTGCGATTAGGTACGTATGCAACTGTCAATTGTCAACCGACAATTCGCCCCCTATTTAACCGCCGCCTTCACCAAATACGGCAAAATCTCTTTCTGAAATGAGATGAAGTTCTTCCGTACATCAGAATCACTTACGGAAGTGAATGCAAAGGAGAAAACAATGCTTTTACTTGCCTTTATTAGGAATCGCAAGCGTTCAATATAGTCGTCGGCTTTAAATAATTGGGTTTCGTTGAAAGAGGCAATTAGAAGGTTTTCCAGGTCATCGGACAGGGTTTTCAAAAACTCCTGCGAGTTTGCAGATTCGCGAATAAATTCCCAGCCGATAAACTCATTACACACTGTATAAGATAGTCGGCTGGTTTTTAGGATTATGTTGCTGAGATAAGCCTCTTCATCAAGTTCTTCGGCAGAGTTATGCATTATCTCCTGGACACTGTGCTGTATGTATTCCATTAAAATCGCCTGAAGCAAAAGCTCCTTGCTTTCAAAGTACTTATAAATGGTAGCCTTCGCTATTTTAGCGCGTTTGGCGATTTCATTTACGCTGGTTTTATGGTAGCCGTATTTCCTGAACAGATCCTGAGCCGCTTTTTTAATACTTTCTTTTATTTTATCGACTTCCATCTTAGTTGCTTACAGCGAGCGTAAAATTAGTGATTATTACATTGTATTCTTTTAAGCCCCTTGTTGCAGGAGCTTTAACCGGTGACCCGTCAAACATGGAGAATTTAGCTCCGCTGCAGGGGTCAGTAGCAGTTAAGTTTGGATCGTCAGGAATGACCGCACATTGCTGCTCAGGATTTACTGAACTGCATCGATCGAAGGCAATCCATTCATTATTTGGCTTGCGATAAATAATAAGTCCAGCAATGCCTGTATTGTTGCCTTTGTTTACTAAGAGTAATCCATTATTACTTTTTATATTGAATTCCTGCAGGGTTATCTGATAATTTACATAGACGTCAGGAATCCGGTTTTCATCGTCTTTCGAACAGGAAAACAATAGGATAGCAAGTAATACATAAAGTGGCCTTAGGCTCATTAGATCATCTCCGATTGAAATTGCTTTAAAAACCGAACATCGTTTTCGGAAAACAGGCGAAGGTCTTTTATCTGATATTTCAGATTGGTGATTCGTTCAATGCCCATGCCAAAAGCATAACCAGTAAATTTTTTACTGTCTATATTACAGTTGTCGAGAACATTCGGGTCAACCATTCCACAGCCCAGAATTTCAACCCAGCCACTATGCTTGCAAAATTGGCAACCGTCGCCTTTGCAAATGGTGCAGGAAATATCCATCTCTGCTGAAGGCTCTGTGAAGGGAAAGTATGAGGGCCGGAACCTTGCTTTAGTTCCTTCTCCAAATAATTCCTGCACAAAGTAAAATAGTGTTTGTTTCAAATCAGCGAATGAAACGTTTTCATCAATGTAAAGCCCTTCGACCTGGTGGAAAAAACAATGTGCCCGTGCAGATATTGCTTCGTTGCGGTACACGCGGCCTGGCATTATCGCCCGGAAAGGCGGTTTACCGGCTTCCATCATTCTCACCTGAACAGATGAGGTATGTGTCCGCAAAGCGATATCTCCTTTTTCGCCGCCTTTTTTAATAAAAAAGGTGTCCTGCATGTCACGAGCAGGGTGCTCTTCAGGAAAGTTAAGGGCTGAAAAGTTATGCCAGTCGTCCTCAATCTCAGGTCCTTCAGCAACATGGAATCCAAGTTTATTGAAAATTCCTATAATTTCTTTTCTAACAAGAGACAAAGGGTGACGAGAGCCAAGCTCAAACCCCTTACCTGGCAGGGTCAGGTCTTGCTCCGTCCCTGCGCTACTTTCCTGTGTTTCGGAAGCATCTTTAAGTGCCTGATATTTCGCCTCGGTAGTTTGTTTAAATTCATTCAGTACTTTTCCAAACACCCGTTTTTCTTCCGAAGACACGGTCTTAAATTCCTCAAAAAGATCTTTGATAATACCTTTTGTTCCCAGAAATTTTATCCGGAAAGATTCCAGTTCATCCGCACTTTTGGGTTGAAATGAATTTATTTCGTTGAGGTATTGATCGATCTTCTGCTGCATGTTTTTTAAGTATTGATATACGAATATTTTATTCCTGTCGATTTGATTAGTTTTTTAGCACTCCAAGCTCCCTACCAATTTTGGTAAATGCCGATATAGCCTTATCGAGATGTTCCCTTTCATGCGCCGCGGACAATTGTACCCTGATTCGTGCTTTCCCTTTTGGAACAACTGGAAAATAGAAGCCAATCACGTATATGCCTTCATCAAGAAGTTTAGATGCAAATTCCTGTGCAAGCGTAGCTTCGTAAAGCATGATAGGCACAATGGGATGCACACCGGGCTTGATATCAAAACCTGCCTCAGTCATTTTTTTACGGAAATACTTGGTGTTTTCCTCGAGTTTATCACGTAAGTCGGTTGTTTCACTGAGCATATCCAATACCGCTATGGATGCCCCTACAATTGATGGAGCTAAGGTATTTGAAAACAAATATGGCCGGGAGCGCTGGCGTAATATGTTGATCACTTCCTTCGGCCCGGATGTGAATCCACCTGAAGCTCCGCCTAAGGCTTTCCCAAGTGTTCCAGTGATGATATCTACACGACCGATAACGTTGTGGTGTTCATGCGTGCCTCTTCCTGTTTTTCCCAGAAAGCCGGATGAGTGACATTCATCGATCATGACGAGAGCATTATATTTGTCTGCAAGATCACAGATCTTATCTAATTGTGCGATGGTCCCATCCATAGAGAA
>NZ_JBASJU010000204.1:0-3071 GCF_049655485.1 Daejeonella sp. | reverse complement strand
ACAAATTGCGCGGTTAAATCCTTCGCACGATCGTCGTCTATGGTCGGTTATGATCCCTAGTTATAATTGCAGCATTTATCTACGCAAAACAATAGCAAGCGTTTTGCTCGAGGCGCCGCATGAGCATAAAATGCAAATTGAAGTTATAGACGATTACAGCAGTGATGGAGATGTTGGTGCATTAGTTCAGGAGTTGGGTCGCGGACGCATCGCTTTCTACAGACAACCTGAAAATGTTGGCAGCCTACGGAACTTCGAAACCTGCATTAACAGGTCGAAAGGAAAATATGTACATATTTTACATGGCGACGATCTTGTGAGACCAGGGTTTTATCAGGAAGTAGAAGAACTTTTTGAAAAGCACCCGGAGGCTGGCGCGGCCTTTACCGGATGTTCTGATATCGATGACCAAGAAAAGTGGCTTTGGGACAGTCCAACAATAATGGACCAACCCGGGCTGATTACCAACTGGCTCCAAACCATTGCGCAGGGCAATTTGCTTCAAACACCGTGCATGGTGGTGAAGCGGGAAGTGTATGAACAACTGGGCAGTTTTTTCAAAGTCCACTACGGCGAGGATTGGGAAATGTGGATCAGGATCGCGGCCTCTTATCCGGTTGCATATTCGCCTAAGAAATTAGCTTATTACCGGGTTCATGACCGGAATATCACGGGAAGTTCTCTGAGGACGGGCCAAAATGTTAGGGACATTTCCGCAGTTATTAATACCATCCAGGCTTATTTGCCCACGGAAAGTCGGAAAGATTTGAAAATAAGGGCAAGAAGGAATTATTCCATTTATATAGGTATACTTTCCGACAGAATCTACCATGAGCAAAATAATCCGAGAGCTGCGTTGGTCCAGGTTATACACGCGTTTAGACTTTACCCGAGTAGACGCAGTTTATACCGGCTAATTAAAATTTTAGGGAAAAGAATGATTGGATATAAAAACAAGGATGCTTTTAAAAAGCTTGGCTTGTC
Organism: Daejeonella sp.; assembly: GCF_049655485.1. Classification (GTDB taxonomy): domain Bacteria; phylum Bacteroidota; class Bacteroidia; order Sphingobacteriales; family Sphingobacteriaceae; genus Daejeonella. The sequence continues at coordinate 2,087 of NZ_JBASJU010000204.1, read as the reverse complement.
TTAATGTATTTCCACAAAAAAGCCTAATTCCAAACAGAACTGCACTTATACATTTAGGCTAATCCCGCCGAACAAGGGCAATTCTGTGCCTCCAGCTAAAGCGGAGGCAAAGAAAAGAAGTTATTTGGGCTAAAGTCCTCTAACAAAAACAATCTTATACGTCCAGCTAAAGCGGGAGGAAGGTCAAAAGCTAAGGGTAAACTACAAGAGTTCAATTATTCTCCCGAACAATTAACGTTTCAATCTCATCTACCGCAGTTTTAACCCCATCACGTTGCTCAGTAAGTAAAGCAATATGGTCAGCATGATCAGCAATATTTGCAATGCATTCATCATACTTGTCCAAAGCAGCCCTTTCTCCCGCGGAGATCGCTATTAGCAGCGCCTTGTCATCCTTTTTGCTTAACACTTGTTTGATATTCAACCAGGTGTGATGCATTCCATGAAGAAAACCATCATTTTCAGGTTCCGCTTCTTCATCATGCTCGACAATGTGATCGCCCAATTCCGCAGCATAAACAATTCGTTCGCCGGATAGCCTGGAAAATAAAGCCTTTAACTCCGGATTGTCTGTTAAGTCCCCTGCAGATTGATAGCCTTCTTTACTATCGCTGATAAGCTGATGTATTTCTTTGAGGTCGCTTATAACCTGTTTTTTGTTTTTTAATGAAGATGATTTAATATTTTCCATGGTATGTGATGCTTTGGCGATATGCTGCAAAATGCAAGCCACTTGGTAAAAATCGCACTTAAAAAGGAAAATATATCGATAAGCTAGTCCGGCTTTTCTGCTCAGGCTAGGAAGAGATTCTTCAAAATTTTGTGATTTATTAAAATTTGTCTTTTCTTTGTATTTATAATTAATCTAAATAAACACAGTGATGACTTATTCTTTATCTAAAACTTTTTTACCCTTCGCCGCACTGGCTATATTATTTACTTCCTGTAAAAAAAACGATGATCTTGAGCCTAACCTTCGTTCATCTGTAGACTACTCGAAGCTCTCCGCTTCGACAAACTATTCCCCTACATTTCTGGATTCAAAAGGAGCTACGACTGTTGATTTTACAACAGGTGCGAACAGGTATAAGATTTTCCAGGCTATCAATGCCTACGCAGGTTCAGCTACTTCCGCTTTAATTGATGCCAGCGTGTTAAGAAATATGCTGGCAAATACCGGGAGTCCTTTTACCGGCACCTATGCCCCGCTTAATTCATCAGGGGTGCAGCTTCGTAATATCCTTGCTTCGTCTAAATCAGTTGCAGAATCAGATGCTGTTCGTGCTAAATTAGATGCGGAATTTGCTACAATGGCTACAATAAGCCAGTCGAATAACGCAATAGCGGAAAAAGGGAAAGCTGGTAAACTGGGTACGCGACTGGTTGATTCAAAAGGAATGGAAACCGTCCAGATAATTCAAAAATCCATGATTGGGTCGATGCAGCTGGATTATATTGCCAATGTCCTTCTTACCAAAGGACTGGAAGCTGATAATTTTACTGAGCTTACCGGCAAGAATTACACACAATTGGAACAAAACTGGGATGAAGCATATGCATTACTTACTCCAAACCCTATTTTCCTGGCAGGCTCAACGGATGCTGTTCGCGGAACTGCAGAATTCGCCTTAGGATCCTATGTGTGGGAATACAATAAAGCAAACTACGCAAAGATCTATCCGGCATTCTTAAAGGGGAGGGCAGCAATTGTCAATAATGATAAAACAGAGTTAAGTGCTCAGGCTACCTTTATTAAGACCCAACTTGAATTAGCGATTGCAAATGCCTCTATCGGTTATTTAGAAAAATGGGGTACGCGAACTAACGATGCTGACCGGGCACATGATATAGGCGAAGGTGTCGGATTTATTTACTCCTTGCGTTTTGCCAATATTCACGGCGGTGATGCAGCATTCTCTGATGGCGTCATTAACAATTTAATTTCTTCAAGCGGCGGATTCTGGGATGTGACACCGGCTACAATCGCGGCGGCGAGTGCCGCTATAAAAACCAAATTCAAACTCTACTCAAACAACTCAACATTAATCAACTGGTTCAAAGCTCAATACTTTGAACCAGTTTATATT
>NZ_JBASJU010000203.1:0-3150 GCF_049655485.1 Daejeonella sp. | reverse complement strand
CCGGTCTTTGCTACATGAACTGGTCCCCTATCTAATCAAGTCAGTTCTTCCGAAAGCAATTTCATTTCAATTTGGGGGGAATGATTTTCATAAAGTATCGCATAAACCGCCCTGCAAATTGGCATACGTACTTTATAAGTCTTATTGATTTGATGAAGACAATATACCGCGTAATATCCTTCAGCTATCATATTCATTTCCAGCTGTGCAGATTTTACGGTATATCCTTTACCTATCATGTTACCAAATGTTCTGTTCCGACTAAATTGGGAGTAGGCCGTTACCATCAGGTCCCCTAAATACGCGGATTCCTTTATATCCCGGTCAATCGGATGAACTGCCCGAACGAACGCATCTATTTCCCGAATTGCGTTAGAAATAAGCACGGCCTGGAAGTTATCCCCATAACCTACACCGTGGCAAATACCACTTGCTACGGCATAGATATTTTTAAGGACCGCAGCGTACTCGGTACCGTAGATATCATCTGAAATATTGGTTTTGATATATCGGGTGTTCAAGAGTGAAGCAAAAGCACAAGCAAGCTGAAGATTCTGGCATGCGATGGTCAGGTAGGACAATTTTTCCAAAGCAACTTCCTCCGCATGACATGGGCCGCTAATAACTAAAATATCCTCAATCGGTATACTATAGTGCCGATTCATAAACTCCCCAATAATCAGGTTATCTCCAGGCACTATCCCCTTTATGGCCGAGATGATTTTTTTGCCTTTTAAATCCTCCGCAGTGATGCCATTTAAAGCTTCTTTTAAAAATGCAGCTGGAACATTTAGCAGAACCATGTCACATTGCGAGATAATATAGCTTAAATCCGAACTGATATGGCCGTCGGGCACTTTGATCTCAACCGAACTCAGGTAATGCGGGTTATGGTTATACTTTTTTATATGATCTATTGCTTCGGCATTCCGCATCCACCAAAAGACCTCTTTCTCCCCAAGGTTATCCCCCAATATCTTAACTATAGCTGTAGCCCAACTTCCTCCGCCTACTATTGCTATACTCTTTTTCATTCGGTAAAATTATGTTTTATCTATTGAAATAGGGTACTCTTTAAATTAAAAATCCCTCCCACAAAACCATTGGCTTTAGGGGAAGGACATTTAATAATTTATCGGAAATTACTTCTTCGCTTCGTTAGCAAAAAGCTTTTCTTTATCCACTTTTTCAACCATCGCACCATCTTTCAGACCTTTTGAAATGGCAGTAAATGGCCCCGATACTATTTCTTCATTACCCTTTAGCCCCGTCTTCACCAAAATATAAGTATCATCCTGAATCCCGGTTGTTACTTCAACCTGTTTTACCTTACCGCCACTGTATACAAATACATATTCCTTAATGGGCGCAGCATCTTTCTTCTTTTCCTTTTCAGCATTTTCGGAGGAAGGAGCTCCACCCGGACCCTCAGTTTTTGCCTCTTTCTTTTCTTCCCGGGTGGTTACCGATTGGATTGGAACTGCAATCCCCTTGAATTCTTCTGTTTGTATATCTACAGTGGCCGACAAACCAGGACGGAATGGTGAAGGGTTGGCATTGTCTCCACGAAGAAGCTTTTGATAAGATTCCTGCAGGATACGCACCTTAACTGTAAAGTTAGTGACTTGATCAGTCGATGTTCCCACAACATTCGATGAACTCGCAATTTCAGTAACCTCGCCCTTGAATTTTTGATTCTGGAATGCGTCTACTTCGATTTCTGCGATATCTCCTACTGATACACGATTAATATCGCTTTCGTTCACGTCGACGCTAACTTCCATTGAGCTAAGATTTGAGATCCTCATGATCTCCGTACCGGCCATTTGAGACGTACCCAGAATCCGGTCACCTAGTTCTACTGACAATTTTGATATCACACCGTCTGTTGGTGCGTAGATCGTAGTTTTAGCAAGATTTGCTCCTGCTTCTTTAACTACTGCATTAGACTGGTCGACTCCAAACCTTGAACCTACTACATTTTGGCGTACAGCTCCCAAGTTCGCGCGAGCCGCTTCATATTCCGCTTTAACTGCATCAAATTCAGCTGCAGAAATAACTTTTTTGGAAAACAATTCCTGGTTCCTTTTATATTTTGCTGTGGTGTTGGCGAAGTTAGCCTCTGCCTGTTTTAATGATTGCTGTGAACCCGCTAAGGCAGCGCGCTGACTGTTTAGTGAGGCTACCGCACGGTCGTAACCAGACTGCAGAACATCCGGACGAACCTTACATAAAAGCTGGCCTCTTTTAACAACATCACCTTCTTTCACTAGAAGTTGAACCACCTCCCCTGAAACCTCAGCACTTAATTTCACTTCAACTTCAGGCTGAACCTTTCCACTTGCAGAAACAGTTTCAACAATTGTACGTGAGACCGCTTTCTCTACAGCAACCTGAACAGTTTCACTTTTACCAAACCAGCCTAGCTTGCTTCCGGTAACAGCTATTACTAAAAGCACCCCTGCTCCAATGAGCACATATTTTAACGTATTGTTCTTCTTTGCCATGTCTATTTTATAAAGGAATTTTTTGATTAAAAGGTTATTGGGTTTCCAAGATAGTAGTCTATCACCTTGCTTCTGAATATGAGATCGTAACGAGCCTGGATCTGATCGAACTCGGCTTTGTTTAAGTTCGTCTGGGCAAGATTAAAATCGAGTGAATTTACTAAGCCAACCGCATATCTCTGTTCTATTACGTTAAAAGCCTCTCTTGATGATTCGAAAGCGATCTGGGCTGAATAATATCTTTTCTCAGCAGCCCTTAAATCGTATACAGACTGATTAATAACCCTATTAAGGTTGTTTTTTGCAAGCTGTTCGTTTACCTCTCCGTTCAACAAATTAATTTTAGCCCTTCTAACAGCCGACCTTGTTGCGAATCCGTTAAACAAAGGTATGTTTAAGCCAAAGCCGATAAACTGGTTAAAGTTGTCCTGCACCTGAGTAGCAAAACTTGTATTTCCGAATGATCCATTTGAATAACGGGTTCCAAAGCCGGTTTGCAGGTTTAATGAAGGATAGTACCCAGACTTCGCAATATCAATTTCCTTTTGGAGAACTCGTTTCCTTAATTCTGCTAATTGAATATCAGGAAAGTTAAGCGATGCAGATTGATATACTTCTGCAGCCGAATACGCAGTATTTATTG
>NZ_JBASJU010000202.1:0-6398 GCF_049655485.1 Daejeonella sp. | reverse complement strand
GACTATACCGATCTGAAAAGAAGTAGCGCACTAAGCCTAAAGGATCAGTACGCTACACAGACTGGTTCTTGACCGTCTTAAAGAACAAAGATAAAAACAATTTTATTTGGAAATCAACACAGAATCTCCTCGGTAAAGTTTCGTATGACATGGTTGATGAGTCCTCTAATTTATCTCCTTCAAACTCAACGGAACCAGCTTCTTCGTCTTTAGCCAGGTTATAAATACGATGGCAATCGTCATTGAACCCCCAAACAACACAGAAGGAATGGTTCCCATTAATTTAGCCGTCAGGCCGGATTCAAATGCTCCAATCTCGTTTGAAGAACCGATGAACATAGAGTTAACCGCTGAAACCCTTCCGCGCATATGGTCCGGGGTTAGTATCTGAAGTATCGTTGAACGTATAATAACACTGACACTATCAAATGCTCCCTCGAAAAAGAGAATCAGGAGTGAAAGATAAAAGTTCCGCGACAAGCCAAAGCAGATTATCGATATACCAAAACCAGCCACAGCAAGGAGAAGGTTTCTCCAGGGTTTATTCATAGGCGGATATTTAGCCATAATGAACATGGTGACTACGGCTCCTAAGGCTGGTGCTGCACGCATTAGCCCCAAACCTTCGGAGCCTACTTTCAGAATATCATGAGCAAATATTGGCATCAGTGCTACAGCTCCGCCAAAGAAAACAGAGAACATATCGAGACTCAATGCACCAACCAGCATCCGGCTTTTAAACACAAAGCGAATGCCTTCCTCAAGACTCTTATAGATACTTTCCTTGGGGATAAATTTAGCAGGATGACTCTTCATGAAAAAGATGATAGCTAACAGCGACATTATAATAAATGAAATGATCACCACAAAGCAGGAGCTTATTCCCGAAAATCCATACAGAAGCCCACCGGCTGCCGGGCCCACGATTGCTCCCAATTGATAGGCGCCACTGTTCCATGTTGATGAATTAGGATAATGTTCTTTCGGAACGATTTCTCCCATGATGGAAAAAGCCGTGGGTGAATAAAAACCACGAGCCAATCCAATACAGAATATCATCGCATACATGGTAGCGATAATCATCCCCTGAGATAAAATACCCAGTGCTGCTTCTGATGTCACAAAAGCCAGAGCTATTGAGCAAATTAACATGGTACCCATAATTTTTATGAGCATTGTTTTTTTGTTCGATTTATCAGCAATATAGCCCCCATAAAGAGTTACAGTGATCGAAGGAACAGCTTCTGCCAGGCCGATCAGGCCCAGCGAAAGCGGGTCTTTAGTCAATTGATAGATGTACCATCCTACCACAACTGCCTGTATCTGATAAGCAAAAGTAAAAAGGAAGCGCATCGCTATATATGAGCGAAACTCAGGAAAGCGTAAAGCTATATAAGGATCAGTTTTTCCCTTAACCGGGGGGATCTCGCTCATCAAATCAATTCCAAGTCTTGTTTATTGGACCCCGTATTTGTCAATAAGATATATCAGTGACGCCATTGATGCAGCCCCAATTTCAAGTTCTCTTTTGTTTACATTTTCGAATACATCGCTGCTGGCATGGTGAATATCGAAATAGCGATGAGAGTCGGGCTTTAGGCCGATCAGAACTATTCCGGGAACAGCAGTTTTCAGCGGACCGATATCCGCTCCGCCACCGCCAGGTATTAGTTCTGTCACTTTATAAGGTGCAAGTAAATGTGTCCATTTTTGGATATGTGCCAGTGCAGAAGGAGACTCCTGAACCGTGAAACCTCTCGGACTAAAACCTCCGTGATCAGATTCAATTGCAGCAATATGTTTCTCCTGATTTTGCTTCGCAATTTCCGCATATTTCAGCCCGCCTCTTAAACCATTCTCTTCGTTCATAAACATGACCGCACGGATGGTATTATTGGGTTTTATATTTAAGGATTTAAACATCCTCAACACCTCGATGGACTGTGTAATCCCTGTTCCATCATCATGGGCGCCCTCGGCCAGGTCCCATGAATCCAGGTGACCGCCAACAGTTATAATCTTTTCCGGACTTACGCTTCCGCGGATTTCGCCCACTACATTATATGATACAGCATCGGGAAGTGTTCTGCAATTCTGTTTAAAAAACAATCTTACAGGAGATGCCTTCGTCATCCGTAGCTTCTGGCTAAGCAACTCTGCAGCTTTTGTACTTATCGCAGCAGCGGGAATCTTTGTAACTCCATCTTCATAACGCATTCCTCCGGTATGAGGGTTGTCATCGATGATGTTGGTCATCGACCTGACTATTACACCTACCGCGCCTAACTTCGCAGCTTCCACAGCACCCTGGCTTCTTTGATCTACCGCTCCGCGATATGCTTCAAACGGATCGAAAAGCCGGTTGTCAAATGGCCGGTTAAAAAAAACTATTTTCCCTTTTACGCCGCTCTCGCCTAATGACCGTAATTCCTGGAAGTTCATTACCTCAATAATCGGTGCAGTAAGGCCCTGTTCAGCAGTAGCGATGGAGCCCCCAAGTGCTGCAATTCTGACGGGGATTTTGCTTTTCCCTTCTAATATATAAGCAGACTCTTTAGCTCCCCGTTCCCAATGAGGAACCATTAGCTCCTGCAAATACACTCTGTCGAAGCCGTAATCTTCCATCACTTTTTTCGTCCAATCTACAGCCTTCTGCGCGTTTTGAGAACCACTCAATCGCGGCCCAATCTTCTTGCAAAGGTATTCCAGGTTGCTGTAAGCATGTCCTTTACCGAGTGCTTCATCATATATGCTTTTTATGATTAAGGAGTCAGGACTCTGAGCAAACAAGCTGCCTGATAAAAAAAGTGTGGAGATAAATGTGGCTATCAATTTCATAGTGCAAATTAAGTTATTTTTTCGCTAGTGGACGTCGTACTTTTCCACCCATGACATGTTACTAAAGCGTGTCCTTGCAAGCAAAGCGAAGCAATCTCGTCGACCTTCATCAGAGATTGCTTCGTCGTTCCTCCTCGCAAGGACACCGCTATTTAGGAAATTTTATCCCAACTAATCCCTCCCATTCTTTTCTCAAAATACTGATGTAGTAATCTGTTTCTTTCATCCTTTAATTCAGGATCATCCTCCAGAATCTTGATAACTGCCTTTCTTGCTTCGATCAGTATTTGCTGGTCCTGTGCCAAATCAGCGAGTTTCAAATCGAGCACCCCGCTTTGCTGTGTTCCCTCTATATTTCCTGGCCCCCGAAGCTGCAGGTCTATCTCGGCAATTTCAAACCCATCATTTGTTCGCACCATCGTATCTAAACGAACTTTAGCATCTGAACTAAGTTTATTGCCAGACATTAAGATGCAGAAGGACTGCTCTGCGCCCCTGCCCACCCGACCACGAAGCTGATGCAGCTGCGATAAGCCGAAACGTTCTGCGTTTTCAATAATCATGACACTCGCATTTGGAACATTAACTCCAACTTCTATTACGGTTGTGGCAACCATAATCTGAGTCTGCTTCTTTACAAAACGTTCCATTTCAGAAGATTTCTCTTTGGCGGTCAGCTTGCCATGGACGATACTTATGTTAAATAATGGCGGCGGGAATTCATTTGAAATAGCTTCAATGCCGGCCTCCAGATAAAGCAGATCAAGCTTCTCACTTTCTTTTATCAGAGGATAAACAATGTAAATCTGCCGCCCTTTCTCAATCTCTTCTCTCATAAAGCCAAACATTCTAAGTCGCTGGCTATGATACATATGGACTGTTTTGATAGGTTTCCTCCCTGCTGGAAGTTCATCTATAATAGAGATATCCAGATCGCCATACAAGGTCATTGCGAGCGTCCGTGGAATCGGAGTAGCTGTCATGACTAAAACATGCGGAGGGATGACATTCTTTCTCCAAAGTTTAGCGCGCTGTTCAACTCCGAAACGGTGCTGTTCATCAATAACCACTAAGCCAAGATTATTAAATTTCACCGCATCCTCAATAAGTGCATGCGTACCCACCAATATCTTTAACTGCCCGTTTTCGAGATTTTCATGAAGTACTTTCCTGGCCTTCTTTGGCGTAGATCCCGTGAGGAGTTCCACCTCTGTAAAATCCTCACCCACTAATGATTTGATCGAGATATAATGTTGCTGCGCCAGGATCTCAGTAGGCGCCATTAGACAAGCCTGGAAGCCATTATCTATGGCAAGCAGCATCATCATAAGGGCAACTACTGTTTTACCGCTACCGACGTCGCCTTGCAGCAATCTGTTCATTTGTATTCCCCTTTGGGTATCCTGGCGGATCTCTTTGATCACTCGCTTTTGCGCTGTAGTCAGTTCAAAAGGTAGTTTTTCAGAATAAAAGCTATTGAACTTCTCACCAACGCTGGTAAAAACGTTTCCTTTAAACTTGTGCGTCCTGAGGAGTTTAGTCCGCAGCAGCTTCAGCTGAATAAAGAACAGTTCATCAAACTTTAGTCGCCTTTCGGCGGATCTTAAAAGCTCAGCATTATCAGGGAAATGTATATTGAACAAAGACCTCTGGCGATTCATCAATTGATGTTCGCGTAATATATATTCGGGGAGTGTTTCCTCGACCTGGCGGATAACCTGGTCAATAAGATTAGCCTGAATTCTTTGTAATCCGCGGCTATCCAGGTTGAACTGTTTCAGTTTTTCGGTTGAACTGTAAACTGGCTGAAGACTTAGGTTCCCCTTATTCTCCGCCTTTGGCTGGTAAAGTTCTAATTCAGGATGAGTCATCGATATCCGTCCGTTAAATATCGTCGGCTTACCAAAGATCATGAATACGGATCCAGGCTGAATCACCTTATCCATCCACTTAATACTCTGAAACCAAACCAACTCAATGCTCCCAGTATCGTCTTTAAAATTTGCTACTAAACGCTTTGCCTGCTTTTCCCCTATTATATCTTTAGATATTATCCTGCCAAGAACCTGTACCGCGGGCAGCTCCCCATTTAACTCCCTGATCTTATAAAAACGTGTTCTGTCGATATAACGAAATGGATAATGTTCGAGGAGATCCTCATAAGTAAAAATACCAAGGTCCTTTTTTAGAATGTCGGCGCGCTGGGTTCCTACGCCTTTCAAGTATTCGACCGGTGTTTTTAAGATATTTTCTGCCAATTTCCGGAAGCTAAATACTGTTTATATTCAGGAAGATCGTTTAACCAACTCCTTGATGGTACCCCAATTGAACACCACTACAGCAGCAAAAAGCATTGAATATGCATATAACTGGTGCGGATCGATTCCTTCGTGAAAGTAAAAAAATGCCACAGCAAAAGCAACGATTGGATTGAGATAAATTATGATTCCCAGTGTAGACGATGGCATTCCCATTAATGCGTAGAGGCTTAAAAATAAAGGCACTACGGTAAACAAAACAGAAATTATCACAATAATGACCCAAAAGTGCAGATCAAATGGAAAAGCGTCAAAAGTCGCGAGGAAAATCGGTAGAGTAATCAGCGTAGCAATCAGCAGATGAATGCCGAGCATAACCAGCTTGTCTGTATTTCCAACGACTCGCTGGATAATGAGATAGAAAGCATACAAAGCAGCTATGATCACCGACCACATCACTTCCCGAAAGGAACCCTGTGCCAGAATGACAATACTGATGATAGCAATTACCACTGCAATGATCTTTAACCGCGAAAGTTCCTCTTTGAGTATAAAGAAACCACCTATTGCTGTGATTAACGGGCATACCATATATGCAAAAGCCGCCGACTTCAGACTAACTTCGTTGACAGCATAGATGTAGGTAAACCAATTTCCTGTAATTAACACACCAGCAAACAGGCTTAGCCATATTATCCGCTTGCGTTTTTCTTTAGTTTGGGATTTAAGATTCCTGACATCTTGTCTAAGATGTGGCCGTCTAAACAATAAGATAACAAGCCAGGTTATAACAAGAGATGTAAAGATGCGGTAATGAAGAATATCCTGTGGATTATAATCCTGAATTAGTCTAAGAGGAATTGAAAAAAAGCCCCAAATTACTACCGATGATAAAGCGGCAAGGAAATACTTTGCTCTTCCCGCGCTCACTTAGGCTTTATAGGCAGTCACAGAAATTTCAACATTCACATTTTTTGGCAGGCCCAAAACTGCTACTGTTTCCCGGGCGGGAAAGTCAGATTGAAAGTAGGAACCATAAATGCCATTTACCAGCACAAAATGTTCCATATCGCTTAAGAATATTGTAGTTTTTACAATATCGGAAAATGAAAATCCAGAGGCAGATAATAGCTCTTTGATATTCTTCATCACCTGTTTCGTTTCATCTTCAATATTCCCGTTTATCAGGTTATCAGTTTCCGGGTCAATGGCAATCTGGCCTGAAACATATAACATATTGCCAGCGCGTACAGCCTGACTATAGGGCCCTATTGGTGCCGGTGCATTCTTTGTGTGAATTAT
>NZ_JBASJU010000201.1:0-9328 GCF_049655485.1 Daejeonella sp. | reverse complement strand
CCACTGACTTATTAACACAGTAAATTTTCTCAACAAATCCCCCTCGTATCAATTATTTTCATACTTTTGAATCCCGTACAAAACGATGTTTTTATTGTGGAAAGAGCTCTCTACGGCTATTTAAACGGTAACTCATTCTAGAAAATCCTTCAGATATCATGACCAAATACATTTTTGTTACGGGCGGCGTTACATCGTCGTTAGGAAAAGGTATTATTTCCGCATCTCTTGCCAAATTACTTCAATCAAGAGGTTACCGTGTAACTATTCAAAAATTCGACCCTTACATCAATATTGATCCCGGGACACTAAATCCCTACGAGCATGGCGAATGTTACGTTACTGAAGACGGAGCTGAAACGGATCTTGATCTGGGCCATTATGAGCGCTTTCTGAATGTGCCTACATCCCAGGCAAATAACATTACTACCGGGCGTATCTATCAAAACGTAATAAATAAAGAACGCGAAGGAGCTTATTTAGGTAAAACGGTACAGGTAGTCCCTCATATTACTGATGAGATCAAACGCAATATGCAAATCCTCGGCGAAAGTGGAGATTTTGATATTGTAATCACAGAGCTTGGCGGTACAGTAGGCGATATTGAGTCACTACCGTTTATTGAAGCGGTTAGACAATTGCGATGGGAGTTGGGATCAAGTAATTCCCTGGTTATCCACCTGACTCTTGTGCCATTCCTTGCTGCCGCAGGTGAATTAAAAACCAAACCTACGCAGCACTCTGTAAAAATGCTTCTCGAATACGGTATTCAGCCAGATATCCTGGTTTGCCGTACAGAACACCACATCCCCCAGGAACTTCGTAAAAAGATTGCGCTTTTCTGTAATGTCAATATAAATGCAGTTATAGAATCCATAGATGCGTCAACTATTTATGACGTTCCTCTTCTTATGCTTAAGGAACAACTGGACCGTACTGTTCTAGGCAAGCTGAAATTGCCACTGAAAAATGATCCGGATCTCGATAGCTGGAAGGATTTTCTAGGGCACCTCAAGAACCCGACTTCCGAGGTAGTAATCGGACTGATAGGAAAGTATGTGGAATTACCAGATGCCTACAAATCTATCACAGAATCTTTTATACATGCGGGTGCGAAAAACGAATGTAAAGTAAAGGTGAGATGTATTCACTCTGAAAGTATCACTGAAGGCAATGTGGCCGAAAAACTGAAAGGCCTTGACGGGGTGCTGGTAGCACCAGGCTTTGGAAGCCGGGGCATTGAAGGAAAAATAACTGCAATACAATTTGTGCGTGAAAATGATATCCCCTTCTTCGGCATTTGCCTGGGGATGCAATGCGCGGTAGTTGAATTCGGCAGAAATGTCCTTAAGCTTAAGGATGCACAAAGCTCGGAAATGGACGAAAACGCTGCAAACCCGGTTATTTCGATGATGGAGGAGCAGAAAAAGATCAAAAACAAAGGGGGCACTATGCGTCTTGGAGCTTATACATGTGATCTTCGGAAAGGCAGCAAAGCAGCTGCGATTTATGGTAAAACCAGAATTTCTGAAAGACATCGCCATCGTTATGAGTTCAATAACAAGTATTTGGATCAGTATGAAAAGGCTGGCATGATTCCCTCAGGAATAAATCCGGAGAACAATCTTGTAGAAATTATAGAACTGAAAAATCACCCTTTTTTCGTAGGCGGCCAGTTTCACCCTGAATTAAAGTCAACAGTTGATAATCCTCATCCACTTTTTGTTAACTTTGTCGCCGCTTCTTTAGCACACTCAAAAAAGAAGTAAACAGACTTTTAGAATAGAATGGATAGAAATACATTTACGGGCCTCTTTTTAATTTTAATCATATTAGTAGGCTCCACCTGGTTAATGCAGCCTTCGGATGAAGATATCAAACGGGAGAAAGCGAGATACACACAAGATTCACTTGCCCGCGTTAAAAAGCCGGTTCAAGCACCAGCCGCTGATACAGCGGCAATTGCTGCGGCTCCTAAAGTAGACTCAACCCTAATACTGGCGGGGCCTTTCGGAGCTGCCAACTCAGGCTCTTCAGCACCAGTTATTCTTGAAAACGAGAATCTAAAAGTTGAAATCAGCCCTAAAGGCGGACGGATTTCATCTGTGGAATTGAAGGGCTTTAAGACCTATACACAAGAGCCCCTCATCATGTTTAGTGGTGAAGGCAATAAGTTCGGACTTATTTTTGGCGCAGCTGGAAAGAACATCAGCACAAATGATCTGTATTTTACACCATCGGGAAGCTCTCTGTCTGTAGCGAAAGCTGATTCGGGCTCATTAACGATGCGCCTCACCTATTCCGAAGGCAAATACATCGACTATATTTATTCGCTTAAAGGCGATAGCTATAACGTAGGCTTAACCATCGCCACCAAAGGCATGCAGGACGTAGTGGCGCCCACGCAGCAGCAAATCACTTTAAACTGGGAAACAGTTCTAAAACAGAAAGAGAAAGATCTGCCAAGTGAGCAACGATACTCTTCCGCATATTACAAACTGGGGGATGAAAGCGTTGACTATCTAAGCCTTACAGAATCAGAAAAGAAAGAACTTACAGAAGGGAAAATCAAATGGTTTTCTTTCAAGCAGCATTTCTTTTCTAACGTCCTTATTGCTAAAAACAGCTTCGACAAAGGTGAAATAGCTGTTAACACAAGCCCGGATCTCAATACTGTAAAAAGCTTTACAGCGAATATGCAGATCCCATTTGGAAGACAGGACATGACCAGTTTCCCTATGGAATTTTATTTCGGTCCCAACCAACTGAATATTCTTGAAAAACAAGGTTTCGACATCGAAAAACAAATCGATCTTGGTTACTGGCCTTTGAAATACATTAACAGGTGGATAGTTCTTCCTGTATTTAACTTCCTTGAGCAGTTTGGATGGGGATATGGACTGATTATCCTTGTTCTAACCATACTTCTTAAGACTGTATTGCTGCCCCTGACTTACAAATCATACTTGTCAATGGCTAAGATGCGTGTTCTTAAGCCTGAGATGGATGAGATCAAGGGTAAAGTGGGTGATGACAATCCTACCTTGTTGCAACAGGAGTACTTAAAATTATATAAAAAGGCTGGTGTAAACCCTTTAGGAGGATGTTTGCCGATGCTCCTACAATTGCCCATCATCATGGCATTCTTCTTCTTCTTCCCTAACCTTTTTGAGCTTCGTGGAAGAAGTTTCCTTTGGATGGAAGATTTATCAACTTATGATGCCTTTTTCCAGCTTGGATTCACCGTACCATTCCTGGGAAGTCACATCAGTTTAATGTGTATACTGATGACCATCTCAACCCTGATTTACACCTATTTCAACAATCAGGTATCGGGTGCAACCGGACAAATGAAATATATCGGGTACATCACCCCTATTATATTCTTCGGTGTCCTAAACAGTTATCCATCCGGTCTTAACTATTATTACTTCCTTGCGAATATGCTAACCTTCGCGCAGCAGTACATCATCCGGATGTTTGTTGACGATAAAAAAATTCATGCACAGATCCAGGAAAACAAAAAGAAGCCAGCAAGTGAAAAGAAAAAGTCAGGGTTTCAGCAAAGAATGGAAGACTATATGAGACAACAGCAGCAGGTTAAGGCGAAAGAAACGCCGGCTGTGAAAATTGGAAAGAAGAAATAGTACTGATATCGGAGGTGTGAAGCCGGAAGCCGGAGGAAACGTACTATTTCGGCAAATGATGTCGGAATGATTACCGTCCTTTTCTTGCCGTCACAGTAGTCACATTCTGTTCCATTGTTTGGAATACCAGCTCCGTCTCATTAAGGGTTTTAATCAAAAATGGAAATTCTCTTGTCCGGCCGCCTGCAAGATCTTCAGTATACCTGATCATCTGTCCTTCCATCCTGAATTTTCCTGAGGACAGCTTTTTCCCGCCCCATTCGATGATGAGGTCATTATTATCATTAAATATAATTGCCGGCGATTGAAGTTCTAATTCGCCATCTGGAAGTGTATCTTGTGGATTTGAATTGTCAACATTAACGTAATTCCATCTGCCATACAATTCTTCCGGTTTGATTGAATTAGTACACGAAGAACACAAGACAAAGATTAAGGCCAGGGCATTCCGCAGGTGTCTCATACACGAATATATTTTTTATAGTGTACAAGTTTACCAAATCTACAGCAAAATCAGTTCCGCTACCATACATAAGTTCCGACCGCACCTGCGTTCAGACTTGATGCTACATATTTACTGCCAAATTTTATAGCAAACGATTGAGTCGCATCGCTGCTGTTTAACACAATAAGTACTTTTTTTCCTTCCGGAGTTTTAAACGCGACATTTTGGAGCTTACCCATATTAGTCGACTCTATCCTGATTGAACCAGGCCTGACAAATTTGGAAGCGTGCGCTATTATGTAGTAGGCCACATTCCTGGTAAATTCAGTGGATGATGAAATAGTTAGAGCACCAAGACAATTTGTGCATCCGCCATTCGTATGAGGACGGTAGCTTGCATCTGCAGCCAGATTCCATTCCAGCACAGTTCTGCTCCAGTTCCGTGCGGCTCCTATTATAAGATTGTTTACATGCCATTGGAGGTCCCCGGCGAAATTTCCCGGTCCACCCACCCACTGTTCTGTGAAATATATTGCCTTATCGGGATGGGCATTGTGAACAGTACTTAACTGCTCAATATTGCCGCCATAAAGGTGAAATGCCGACCCATCAATATATTTTCTAGCTTTTGAGTCATTTAAAATCGCAATGGGATATTCGGTTTTATCTGCATTATGATCATAAATAATAATCTTGGTTTTGATACCAGCAGATTCGAACGCAGGACCTAAATGGTTTTTTATGAAAGAAGCTTGTTCTAAAGCGGGCATATACATGCTTGGATTATTTCCATCGTGCAAAGGCTCATTCTGAGGAGTTATTGCATCAATAACAATACCTTCCGCTTCCATTGCCCGGATATATTTTACAAAATAATTGGCGTAAACACTGTAACATTCCGGTTTTAGCTGTCCTCCTACAAATGAGTTGTTTGTTTTCATCCATGTTGGAGCCGTCCACGGTGAAGCCATGATCTTAATTTCGGGATACAATAATATGATCTGCTTTAAAATGGGTATGAGGTCAGTTCTTTCGCGTTCAATATTAAAATTATTTAAAGACACATCCGTTTTTCCGTCTGGCATATCGTCATATGTATAGGGGCTATTACTGAGGTCCGAAGCTCCCAGGCTTATCCTCAAATAACTCACACCAATATGTGTGCTGTCGCGAAGGAAAAGCTCTTTTAAAAGATTTTCTTTATGCGGGCTACTCAAATTATTAATTAGCGAAGCACTCCCTCCTGTTAAGGTGTATCCAAAGCCATCAATTTGCTGAAATGTTTTATTTTCATCTATCTCAATTATAGAAGGTGAATTTGAATTTTCGGAAAACAGTAAGCTTACATTTTGTTTTTGGAACAGCGTAGACTGGTCTGGCAGAGTTAAATAGAAAACTACGTCGGATTTCAAAGGCTCTGCTTTAGGAACTAGAACCAAGGTTGATACAATCTTACATCCGGCCAGGACGAAAATTACCACAAATAGAGAAATTATTTTAAAATGAACAGATTTCAAAATCTGCATTTTATTATTCTATCATTTTATACACCTTGACGTAGTCTACTTCAAGCTTTTGTGGTAATACCGATGGATCAATTCCCTGTGCTGCTCCCCAGTTACCGCCGAATGCGACGTTTATCAGAAGATGAAATCTTTTGTCAAAAGGCCATACTGCAGAACCTCTTTCTTCATTGAGAAATTGAAAAACCTGCTCTCCATCTATGTAACCGATAATTGATTTCGGGGTCCAGTCAACGCGATAGATATGAAAATCCGTGCTGGCACCGGGTACCATTTTTGATCCTGACCTTTGGGTGTTGATTGAATGGTTGTATGCTTCTGTATGAACACTTATATGTACTTTGTCCTGATCGTAACCGACATGTTCCATGATGTCGATCTCTCCTGACTTAGGCCATCCACCATACGCCCAGTCTGTGGGTAACATCCATATAGCAGGCCAGGTGCCTTTTCCGGATGGGAGCTTGGCTTTGACTTCTATCCTTCCATATAAAAAATCGCCTTTGTTTTTTGAAATAAGTCTTGTTGACGTATAATCCTTTCCACCCATCATTTCTTTTCGGGCAGTTATTGTCAAAACGCCATTGGCGACTTCGACGTTTTTTATATTATCTGTATAGTATTGAAGTTCATTGTTACCCCATCCGCTGCCGCCCAGATCATAATTCCATTTGCTTGAGTTAGGTAAGCCTGTATAGTCAAATTCGTCAGACCACATCGTGGAAGCTTCGAAACTCCATTCCTTGGAAACAGGGGCAGTAATCACTTTCGCGGGCGCAGGGGTCGCTGGTGTACTGGATTTTGAACACGAAGAAATCAGAGCGAATCCGCTAAGGATCGCCGACAGTATATATGTTTTCTGCTTATTGATGTTATTCAATTTCAATGTGAGATTCATTAGCTAGATTAAAGTCGTTCTAAACCAGATTCCCAATAAAAAGCAATTTAAGAATTTAATTTATGTTTTAACCTCTTGTATTTAAGGATGATATAATTTTGTTTATTGTACTATGATCACCCTCCGATTTTCCTCAAATCGCGGGTTCGCAGCCATCCCCTGGTAATTTCGCCATTAATAGTAAAAAATTCAACATAGATGAATCCATTTTTTTCTTCGATGGCAGTAAGTTCAGGGCTATTCCTTTTAACTAGAAAACTCGTTCTTCGCGAACTTTCGTTCGCATCATCATAAAAATAAGCGCGGGCCGCCTCTAGGGTATATTTAGCTGGTTTTGGGGCACTGCGATTCTCACTTTGAGTGGAGGGAGGCACCGGGTCAGGGGTTTGTGAAGTACGAGGTGCTTCATAAGACGGCTCTTCCTCGCTGGTTCCTGCCGTTTCTGTTGTACTGTCAGCTCTTTGTACTGAATCGATAATAGCTCTTATTTGATTATCAAAATCATCCTGTGCCTTTTGTTTTGGTTCGTCTGTTACTACAGTGGAATCCATCTCTGAATAGTCCGTAGAATTTGCAACTTCTAAATCTTGTATATCTGGATTCTTGTTATAATATGAATAAACTTGAAATGCAATAAGGCCGACGAGACATAACAGGATTGCATAATAAACTGGTTTTGATAGACTAATTCTACCAGAATGAACAGTATTCTTCGTGGTCTTTATATCCTGACTTCGGTTTAGACTTTGAAGTATAAAAAGCTTTTCTTTAAGATCTCTATTTGATTTTTCAAGCTCATTGTATCTCTTCGCCAAATGTTCAGTATCACCAGTCTCTGCGGTATAATTATGAACCATGGCTTCCTGAATCTCAAGTCCGTTTTTGAACCTTAAAGAAGGGTTTTTCTGGAGGCATTTCGCTATAATATCCAGGAGCCAGGCTGGCACTCTCATTTGGCTCTCGCGGCGTTCGGCCGACCAGCTTTGCGGTAAATTCTTCCTCCTGATTTCCAAAACGTCTGGCGGGGTGTCTTCCATATGGGATAACATCACCTTGTTTCTTGCCGTCTCGCCCTTATCATTAAGTGGAAATGGTACTGTCCCTGCAAGCAGTTCATAAAGTATCACACCAAAACTATAAACATCACTTTGGAAGAGCATTTGTCCTTCGTTCTGTTCAGGGGCCATAAATTCAACCGCACCGGCATGCCGCAAACTAGTGCGCCGCTGTTCGTCCGACATTATCGCCAGGCCGAAATCTAATAAAACATAGTTTCCAGTATGTGCATTGAATTTGACGTTATTGCTTTTAATATCCCCATGTTTAATTCCAACCCGATGACAATGAGCTAATGCGTTGCTTAGTTGATTGGCAACTTTGATCAGTTCTTCAATGCTGAAAACCGGATCATTGGGAGCCTGGAGCAATTCTTCCAGATCTGGCCCTTCAATATATTCCATTTCGATAAATGGAAATGAACCGCTCTCTGTCAGCCCTGAACTTAGAATCTTAACTACATTCGGATTTGGGACTTCATTGACCTTTTTTAGTTTTTCGACTTCATTATAAAAATCTCTATAATTTTTGTCTTGTTTATCTTCCGTATGTATCGGAGTTGGCAGAAGCTTTACGGCACTAATAATTACCCCCTGCCGGCGCCCCTTATATACTGATCCCTGTCCACCGGTGCGAATTGCACCCATGTTTTCCAATCCCTCTGTTATTGTGAATACTTTTCCCATTTACTGATCAGTTCACTTAGCTATCGATCTAAACTCTACTACAGCCGATTCACCAAGGATAATTTGGTCGCCCTCACGGAGAACATGGCCTATCTGCGTTGAATTCAGCTTAATAGGAGCTTCATCATTTAAAGATTTAATCTTGATTTTATTGTGAGGCGGCACTCCACCTTCGTCGGCAAATAACATAAAATATCCATTCTCTGTATTCCAGGAAATATGAGCGTGCTGCCTGCTAATGTATTTATTTGCTTCATTAGTACTATCGCCTGGAAAAGCGATATTATTGATACGTATGAAACCATCCGCCCCCTTGACACTTCGCTCGCGGCCGATTGATACTTTTTCTGTCCCTGAATTTATTATATATTCTTCTTTTTCAGCTTCTCCATGTAAAATACGTATGCAAGCGCTTAGTTCCTTTTGAATCAGGTTTTGGCGTGTTTTTAGGAATAAGCCAAGGTCGATATCTGCGGCCTTTTTAACCTCCGGTGGTAAACTGTCTACAAAATCAACCTCGATCGTCCAGTTTGAAGGAAGTTCTATATCGAAATCATCAGCAATTTTTTGGACCTCATCCTTTAGCCGACCTGGTTCCCCTACATACAGGGCAGCTTCATAAACATGTTTTTTTTCGGACGGAGAGCACACGAATATTTGCAGGCCCCTTATATTTCTGCCTTCTCCCCCCTCCAACTTTTGAAGCTCTTCTTTAATAAACCTAATAGCAGCATCCCGGGAGCTCTTGACATCCATTTGATCCTCAGGTTCGCCTTTAAATAATTCGAACATTAATTTTTTCTTTTTATTTATAACTCAAAAAGCAATCCAATTACAGATCCAGCTTTATATTAACGTTTTAGTAATACTTTATCCAGCTACTTTCACAATCGAAACCAACATTATTCGGCACCTTCCGGAGCCACTGAAGTTTGCGTATCACCGCTTATGCCTTTAATATATTTAGCCTTTAACAATTGAGGGATAATATGCTGGCCAGCAAGCTTTACAGCATCACTGGAACCTCTGGTTGATTCCACTCTTATGCAAACAACTATATTGCCACTACCTGA
>NZ_JBASJU010000200.1:0-4568 GCF_049655485.1 Daejeonella sp. | reverse complement strand
GTAATTCATTTAGTGAACAGAAATCGAGATTGAATAAGAAAATTAAGGATTTGTTGAAGGGTGGGGGGAAGTATTATATGATTAAGGGGGAGCCGGGGGCGGCGTTTGGGGTTGGGTTGGAGAAGGGGTTGGTTAGGATGTATGAGGATTGAGGTCCCTCGCTGTGCTTCGGGATGACGGGCCCCTCGCTGCTTCGGGATGACGGGTCCCTAAAGCTCGTTAATTTTCAGTGGCTCGTCGAAATAGGTTCCATTTCGACGAGCGAACCACTCTGTTATAGTTGACTTTAGCCGTAACGCGAGGAGAAATCTCCTTTCCCAAAAACTGTGACCGTCATCCTGAGCGCAGCGAAGGACCTCACAAAATTTAAACTCCAACCCCTTACAAGCTTGTAGAGATTTACTTAAAGGATGAATTCCCCCCACCTTTGTTCCATAAACAATAAACAATTATGGAAAAGCAATCACTCACCGAAATTATCTGCATCCTGGACAAATCAGGATCTATGGACAGCCTGCAACAGGAAACTATTACCGGGCTTAACCAATTTATTGAAGAACAAAAAAACGAACCTGGCCTCTGCAATTTCTCGCTTGT
Source organism: Daejeonella sp. (assembly GCF_049655485.1). Taxonomy (GTDB): domain Bacteria; phylum Bacteroidota; class Bacteroidia; order Sphingobacteriales; family Sphingobacteriaceae; genus Daejeonella. Next base: position 3,971 of record NZ_JBASJU010000200.1, on the reverse strand, counting down.
ACAGTTTAACCACGAAGTAAGTACCACTTTTTCCCGGTGTCCTATTCAAAACGTGAAGCCATTGGGCCAGAAATCCTATCGCCCGGATGGGTACACTGCTCTGCTCGACGCAGTTGGAGGCACTTTAAAAGGGGCTATGGAAGCACTTTTCTTGTTGCCCGCAGATCAGGCTCCGGATAAAGTGCTGGTATTTATCATTACTGATGGATATGAGAATGCGAGTCGCCATTATAGCCGTGCGCAGGTTGGAAGCATGATCGGCCAGCTGGAAACTAATAAGGGATGGGATTTCCAGTTTTTCGGCGCTAATATGGATGCTTTTGACGAAGCACATAATATTGGAATTAGTGCGGATAAGGCGGCTGCCTGGGAAGCGGATGCGAGTGGGATGGATAGGATGATGAAGAAGATGGGGGATGTGGCGAAGGAGGTGAGGGGGAGGAGGTAGAGGTCCCTCGCTGCGCTTCGGGATGACGATTATTTTGTTTACGTTTACGATAATGCTTCGGCTTTTTTAGCTGCCCACGCGAAGAGAATACGGGCGTATTAAAAAAGGCTGATCCCTTTGGATTAAATGTGATTTTAATGTTGAAATAAATGGAAAAACAGGACAACAATACTTCAAGAAGAGATTTTGTTAAGGCTGCTGCGGTGGCTACAGCGGGTTTTATGATCGTGCCACGGCATGTGCTGGGCGGTAAAGGTTATGTCGCGCCAAGCGACAAGCTGCTTATAGCCGGAGTGGGTGTTGGGGGAAAAGGGGAAAGTGACCTGACCGGATTCGCAAAAAACCCAAAGGCTGAAATTGCATTTCTTTGCGATGTTGACGACAGACGGGCGGCAGCATCGGTAAAGAGATTCCCTAAAGCTAAATATTATAAGGACTGGCGTGAGATGTTTGATAAAGAACGACGCCACTTTGATGCGGTTTCGGTTTCAACCCCGGATCATAATCATGCGATAGTGGCACTGGCTGCTATGAGAAGAAGGAAGCATGTGTATGTTCAAAAGCCTTTAACGCATGATATCTATGAAGCAAGGGTGTTAACTGACGCTGCTAAGAAATATAAAGTAGTGACCCAGATGGGGAACCAGGGTTCTTCATCTGATGGGTCGAGGAGTGTGATGGAGTGGTATGCTGCGGGATTGATTGGAGAAGTGCACACCGTTTACTGCTGGACCGACCGTCCTGTCTGGCCTCAGGGGATTCCGTGGCCTGCTGCTAAAGCGGAGGTTCCAAAAGAACTTGACTGGGATCTATGGCTGGGAACAGCTCCGTATACCGATTATGTGGAAAAACTGGTTCCGTTTAACTGGAGAGGCTGGTGGGACTATGGCACGGGCGCCATAGGCGATATGGGATGCCACATGGTGGATGTGCCTTTTAAAACCCTGGGACTGAATTATCCGTCGGATGTTCAGTGCAGCGTTGGAAGCGTGTATGTTGATGAGTTTAAACGTGGTTATTTCCCTGAAAGCTGTCCTCCTTCATCGCATGTTACCATGACCTTTGATAGTCCTTCGAAACAGGTTGGGAAACCTGTCCAATTGCATTGGATGGATGGTGGGATTCAACCTGAACGCCCTATGGAACTTGGGCCTAATGAAATGTTTGGCGATAATGGAAACGGTGTTCTTTTTATAGGTACTAAAGGCAAAATGCTTTGCAACGCCTACGGCAGAAACCCTCGCTTATTGCCTTTATCCAGGATGGACGATGTCAATGTCCCTGAAACTATTTTAAGAGTACCCGGCCAGGAAGAAGGTCATTATACGCAATGGGTGGATGCTTCCATCGCGGGGTATGGGGAAATGGAGTTAAGTTCAGATTTTTCGATAGCAGGGCCATTAACGGAAGCCTTGCTGGTGGGTAATCTTGCGCTCCGTGCGTATGATATTCGGGTGCCGGGAGCTAATCCAAATAGTTTCCAATATCCGGGACGTTACAAGAAATTTCTTTGGGATGCTAAGGATATGAAGATTACGAACTTTGATCTGGCTAATCAGTTTGTGAAGAGGGAGTATAGGAAGGGGTGGAAGGTTAAGGGTTTGTAGGTCCCTCGCTGCAGGTCCCTCGCTGCGCTTCGGGATGACGAGCCCCTCGCTGCGCTTCGGGATGACGATGTGGCGGAAAGTGGAAGGTGAAAGGGCGACGCTGTGCGTTGTGTACGCTCGTGCTCCCCTTTTTTCAAGGGGAGCTGTCCGCCCCGGGCGGACTGAGGGGTCTTAAACATGTTGTAATCGAACTCACATTTTCATGAAAACAATTATATACAAATTGACCAAAACGTTCCGGCGACAGGGCATGAAAATCATTGGCCTTAGTTTACTCATCTTCTTTTCGTTGACTTCCATTGCACAGAGTTATCAGCAGCATTATAAGATATATGATACCCGGAAAAAACAGCTTGCTTCACTTCAGGATATAATTAACGATGCCGGTAAAGCTGATGTCTTGTTTTTCGGTGAAGAGCATAACGATTCGATCGGTCATCTGCTTGAAAAAGAAATCCTGCAGCGCTTAAATGAGGCGTACCCGGGAAAAGTCACCTTGTCGCTAGAAATGTTCCAGACCGACGTGCAATCCGTCCTGAACGAGTATCTCTGGGATGTGATTGGTGAAAAGAACTTCATCACTGAGGCAAGAGCATGGAAAAATTATAAGGATTACCGGCCCCTGATCGAATATTCAAAATCGAACAGGCTGGATGTCATTGCAGCTAATACCCCTTCACGCTATACAAATAGTGTTACGAGAAACGGTTTGGGAGTGCTGAATAAGCTTCCGGCTGATGCAAGGGGCTATCTTCCGCCGCTTCCGATTGACACTGCCACGGGCCGGTATCACAAGAAATTTATGGACTTGCTGGGAGAACACGGCATGGGCCCGATGAAAATTTACCAGTCGCAGAACTTGTGGGACGCTAGCATGGCGGGGTCAATCTTTAACTACAAGCGTAAACACAAGAATAAAAAAATATTTCATATCAACGGGCGCTTCCATAGCGATGAAAAGCTTGGAACGTATGCACGGCTGAAAAAGCTTTCGCCAAAATTGCGTACGCTTAATATTTCCTGCTTCTATGATGAATCATTTAAGAACCCGGATTGGAGTAAATTTGTGGGGCTTGGGGATTATGTGATTGTTACGGATGCGGGGGTGAAGAGGACGTATTAGGTCCCTCGCTACGCGTCGGGATGACGGTTAAATGAAAACTGCGATTAATACGGATAACCGTAACGATCGTAACTGTGGATAAGATAGCTTTGCCGCAAATTAATTTAGCTCAAATCCATTTTATAACATGAAGAAAATTATTCTGTTCCTGGCAGTTATCTGCCTGAATTTATCCTGCCAAAAAGACGAAAACTCTAAACCTGATCTCACCTTAAAGATGATCAAGCTTTCGGAAGAAACGCTAAATCTGATTGTCGGAGATTCGCATACATTTAAAGTGTCTCTTACTCCAGTTAGTGCAACCGTTCCGAAGTTCAAATGGAAGTCGTCAAATGAAGAAATAGTGGAAGTTAGTGAGGGTAAATTACTTGCAAAGAAAGATGGTGAAGCGATCATTTCAGTGGAAACTGAAGATGGAAAAATTACCGCAAGCTGCAAAGTAACCGTTAGTATGCCTGATTTGACAGGAATAGCGATTGACGAAAAAGAGGTGAGCGTAAGTGTTGGGCAAGATGTTCAGCTAAATGTGATACTTTCACCGTCAAATGCCAAACCTGAGGAAATGGTGTGGTCGAGCTCAGATTCGACTGTTGCAAAAATATCAACAACGGGATTAGTTAAGACCTTGAAACCAGGCAAAGCGACTATTAAAGTCACAAGTAAGTCCGGTAAATTTACCGCGACAAGTGAATTAACTGTTACTCCTGTCCTGGTGCAATCCATAACTATCAGTAACACTTATTCACTGGTGAAGGGTACGACGGCCAAACTGGCATTTGGCGTTTCACCTACC
>NZ_JBASJU010000199.1:0-5153 GCF_049655485.1 Daejeonella sp. | reverse complement strand
TTCCCCGTATAATAATTTATTGTATACATTGGAAGCAACAACCGGAGCCTGGGTACTTTGATTAGCGATCGACTCCAGTGTCTGTTTCTTCAAACGGTCGAAATCAGCCTGGTCGAAACGCGGGTGCATCATGCGTTCCTCAAGCAGAGCCAGAGTCCCGTCAAGGTTTTTTGCCAGTGACTGCACCTGGATATTCATACGATCAGCACCACTGTAGAATGTAATGGATGATCCTAATTTTTGGAGCTGGCTGCTGATCTCTTCTGCCGAATACTTCTCGGAAGCTTCGTTAAGCATGGCTGCAGTAAGAGATGATATTCCTGCTTTACCAGGATCCTTGGCTTCAAGTTTATGTCCGCCTCTAACTGACATCAAAAGGGTCGCCGTAGGTACTTCATCGTTTTTCGCGCCGATGATCCGTACCCCATTGCTTGTTTTGGCGGTCCAATATGCCGGTACCTTAACCACAGGGTTTGCACCTGCTGCAGGACGTTGTGAACGGTCAAAATTATCTTTTGCTTTCTCGTACTTAAGTCCGCTATACTGATCTTTTGGAGCCATATAACCACTTGCATCCACCGTATAATTATCGGCACTTGCTATCATTTCTGGTTTTCCTTTCGGCACCACACTTAATATAACCGCATGCTTGCCTTTAATGTACTTATTGTACACCCGCATCACATCTTCCTTGGTTACCGCATTATGTCTCTTCAGTTCGATTGGCAGATAGTTTGGGTTGCCAGTGAATGTCTGATAAGCCGCCAAAGCCGACGTTTTACCTGCTACACTCGACAAGCTATTGATTTCACTGGTCTCATATGATACTTTGAATCGCGTAAGCGCATCATCAGATACACCAGTTTTCTCAAATTCCACAAGCGCTTCCCTAACCAGCTTTTCCATTTCAGCAAGAGTCTGAGTTGGGAAAGGCAATACCGTGATTGAGAATTCACCGCCTAACTCCGAAGTAGGGTTCGATGCACTTGCCTGTACAGCTTTCTGTGTTTTTACCAGATTTTTGTAAAGAATTGAATTTTTTCCTTGTCCGATAATTTCCGCAAGAAGGTCCATTGCCACTTCATCTTGTGAATATCGTGGTGCTGAAGGAAAAGTCATTTGCAGCATTGGGAAACGGACGTTGTCCTCGTAAGAGATGTAACGATCTTTGTTAAGAACCGGCATAGGCAATTTCATATTCTGCACTTCCGGCCCTCTTGGAATAGACCCAAAATACTTCTCAGCAAGTTTTACCACCTGTGCAGGAGTTACATCACCCCCAACCGTTAGGGTTGCGTTATTAGGACCGTACCAGCGCAGGAAGAAATTCTTCAAATCATCTAAACTACCCCGGTTTAAATCTTCCAGGTAGCCGATTGTCGTCCATGAGTAAGGATGGCCATAAGGGTACAAAGCTGCCGAAGCTTTCTCATATACCAGACCGTAAGGGCGGTTGTCATAATTCTGACCTCTTTCATTTTTGACAGTCGAACGCTGGATCTCAAATTTCTTCTGCGTTACCGCATCCAGAAGGAATCCCATCCGGTCGGCCTCAAGCCACAAAGCTGTTTCGAGCTGGTTGCTTGGCATAGTTTGGTAATAATTCGTCCGGTCGCGGTTTGTACTTCCATTTAAAGTTCCTCCCGCTTCAGAGATGATTTTAAAGTGCGCCTCGTCGGCCACATTATCCGACCCCTGGAACATCATGTGCTCAAAAAAGTGGGCAAAACCTGATTTCCCTACTTCTTCCCGAGCCGAACCTACATGGTAGGTTACGTCCACGTGAACAATTGGATCGGAATGATCTTCATGAACAACGACAGTTAAACCATTGGGCAGTACATATTTTTCGTAGGGAATAAGCAGCTCACTCCCTTTGCGGGTAACTTTTTCAACCAGTTTTGTCTGACCAGATGGTTTGATGGTTTGTGCTTGCAGCTGGATACCCAGGAATGCAAGCAGCAACATGCAGAGTCTTAATTTTTTTATCATATTGATTTTATAATTGGATCAGGCAAATTAATCCTTTGGGTTCAAATTTCCTAGTGAGCATCGTACCCGGTATTAGTATTATTACCCGTTTCACTTCGAATTAACACCTATTTCGTTTGAAACGTGCTTTCTGGCATTTTAAATGTCACACGATTCGCATGACTACACTTCGATCATTGATAGCAAGGAAAGAACGGTTGAGATTGATGTTAGATTTGTTGAATGAACTGGCCAGCGGTTCTCCTAACGACCAGTCCCAATTAAAGATTGATCTGGTGGAGGAGTTGGAGCGGCTCAGGGGGGAAATGGCAGAGATTGAAAGTAATATTGACGCGGAGCGGAGGTTGTAGAATTTTAAGCGGTTTTTACAAGTCATTTATATTGAAACAATTGCTTGGGGTTATTCGACTCAATAGGTATATGGATGCTCATGAAACGTCTACTTCATTAGCTCAGTTATTTTTCCCTTGCTTTAAACTTGCTGTTTATTGGGACTTGGATCATAGTATTTTATAAGCATAATGATCACGAGGCTCGAAAGAAGTAATATGATACATTTTTACCAGCCGACATTTCTTCAAATTATTACAGCATCGTATTTATAGTACTGACGATTTTAAGCATTATAGGTTTCGCTCAGTCCAATCCCTGGATGAATAAAATCTTACTTATAACGCAGGTATGTTTGTTAGCATCATTAGTGTTTGGACTGTTGTAAAAATACCTGCAGCTCATATAAAATGCAACAGCATTATTCGGGCTGATACAGACTGATCTGACCTCCAATTTCATTAACCTCAGGATCCTCATCAAAAATTGGGAGGTCGCTTTCATAATCGAGTTTCAACCAAATGCCCTCTGTATCCTTTTGAATGCGGACGTATTCTTTGCCTTCTTTGAAAATGGTAAAGGAGTTATCTTCTTCCGGGAATACGGAATAAGTTGTTGATCCTATAAAAATGTCGAATGGTTCTTCCATATGCAAAGATAACTGTTTTCTGATCTCTTCTCCCGCACCCCTTCAAACAAAACATTATCCGGCAAAACAACGGTTTGCATTTTGGCATCCTTGAACATGAATATGGAGAATGCACTTTTATTAATTTTTTATATACTTGTAAACTAGAGCTTGTCATCGCCGCGGCCAGCAATACAGTAGAGTTAACGAATAAATGAGGCCTCTCACTAGAGTTTGCACAGGTTAATAAACAGATAATAACATATTTAATAGCTCAATTTGCTGTTTTATTTATAAAGAATTAAATGGTAAAGGACCAAATCAATAAATTAACTAAATAATAATATTCTAAACGAACTTCCATGTATAAAATACTTCTTTGTGGGGTCTTCTTTTTACTTGCAATTGCCGGCTTTACCACCTTATCATTTTCAAGTAATAATAAATACCATTATAAAGCTGACCTAAAGCTTCCATCCGGTTTTTCTGCTATAATTGTTGCCGACTCTCTCGGGCGTGTAAGGCATTTGGAGGTCAACAAACAGGGTGATATTTATGTGAAATTAAGTGCATTGAAAGACGGAAAAGGAATTTACTTCCTGAATGATATAAACCATGATGGCATAATTGATAAGAAGACGACTTTTGGAGATTATGCCGGCACTGGTATCAAAATCAAAAACCAATATCTCTATTCAACTTCTAATTCTGGTGTATTCAGGTATAAATTGAACGATAAAGGGGAGGTGATTGCTCCTGATAAACCTGAAATAATTGTTCAGGGACTGGTGGATAAAAAACGGGATAATTCCAAATCAATCGCTATAGACGATGAAAATAATCTATATGTAACCATTGGTTCTTATTCTGATGCGTGTAGGGAGACTAATTCCGAAAAGGGAATTCCCGGTTGCCCACTTTTAGATTCGGTAGGCGGAATATGGAAGTTTAAAGCTGATAAACTTAATCAAAGCTATGGGGATGCGGTTCATTTTGCGAGAGGGTTGAAAAATGCTGTTGGAATTGACTGGAACAGCAGTACAAAATCCCTATTTGCAACTCATCATGGTCGTACTATTGATGATAAGTTTCCTCAGTATTATACCGCTAAACAAAGCGCAGAATTGCCCGCCGAAACACTATATGAATTGCGTCAGGGAGCAGATGCAGGATGGCCATTTGTCTACTATGACCATATTCAGAAGAAAAAAATACTGGCTCCTGAATATGGCGGAGATGGAAAAATAACGGGTGACAAGAAATTCATCGATCCGGTTGTTGCTTTTCCGGCACATCTTGGGCCAAATGATTTATTGTTTTATACAGGCAGTATGTTTCCGAAAAGATATAAGAATGGAGCATTCATCGTTTTCCATGCTAAATCCGCTGAACTGAAAAAAGGATATATGGTGGCTTTCGTACCATTCGTGAATGGGGTGCCTTCGGGGGACTGGGAAATTTTTGCAGATAATTTTGCAGGTGTGGATCTGGATAAACCAGCCGGTCCTCTTAAGTATCGTCCTATGGGATTAGCTCAGGGACCTGACGGTTCTTTATACGTATCGGATGATTTGAAGGGTGCTATCTTCAGGATTACATATTCAGACAAAACCAGTAAATGATGCTTTTAGGAGTTTGATTATAAATTCACCGTTCTATATTTTCCGTTCGCAATAGTTACTCATAATTAATGAATGAGTCGAAAAGTGGAACCAAACTTTGTCGGTTTTGTAATCGGAAACCCTCTCCGGTTAAACTCACTATTTCACATCTGCAAAGCAGCCGATTCAGAAGCAAACACGACATCGAACCGGTAGGATTAACGAAGCGGCAAGACTTAGCAAATTAGACCAAAATAAAAACGGGAAAGTTGACTGTTTAAAGTCACTTTCCCGTGCAGTACTCAGGACGATACAAATTTCCAAACATTTTATCGATGATTTAGAAGTTTTGTTGCGTCTAATTGCTTAAAACCAAGGTTTCAAATATGGCAGCGGGAAGAATATCCAAACCTATTAGCAATTGTCTTCAAGGGTCGTTAATGCAAAGACCACCTGGAGATTTTCGTCTTTTTCGTATTCGGTAGCCATCTGCTTCCCGCTACCGGTATGAATTGATGTGTTCATTCACTCTTATCGTTATAGTTTGAAGGTCAATTGGTTTTGTTTTCTTATTTCTCAGCGGGGATGTCTCCATGCGCAGG
>NZ_JBASJU010000198.1:0-37878 GCF_049655485.1 Daejeonella sp. | reverse complement strand
AGTCTCGTACTCCTCAAATGATAATTCCGGATTGGCGTGTAAATGCCGGCGGTTAGCTATAACTTCCGAATGAATGTTTTGGGCAAGGCGGCTGATTTTATCTATTAGCATTATCGGGGATTAATTCTTTCAGCAAATATAAAGAGTGAAGAATACAGCTTCCTGAGTTCATTCAGAAACTTCTGCGCTTCCAGTCGGGTGCGGAAATCGCCAACCCGGACCCTGTAATTGGGCTGTGTGTAGCTAACATAGCTCCTCACGGTTGGGTATACCGCTTTAAATTGGCTTTGCGCATCGTAGGCATCTTCGCGTCCAAGGCCCGAAAAGATTTGCACCCGGAAGCCGTCGCTGGATACTGAATTTCCGACACCTTCTAACCTACTGAGCTCAAGCCGTTTGGAAATAAGGCTATCAATCTGCGGATCTTTTATCACAGTTACTTTCCCCCTTTCCTGGGCATTTGCAACTTGTGTTAAAACGAAACTTAATAATAAACCTATGATTAGTTTCCTACCCATTAATTAATCTAATCCTACTCCGTGACAGTTTTTATATTTCTTTCCGCTTCCGCAAGGGCATTGATCATTTCTTCCGATCTTCTGCTCGACACGAATCGGTTGTGTTTTCTGTAATTCTCTCGTATCATCTACAGGAACGCCATTAGCTGATTGGGCAAGTTCCGGTTTAGAAACCTTCAGCTTGCTCATATCCTGGCGAGGCTGCGGACGAGCTTCGCGAACCTGCTCTGGCTCTTGATTAGGAATATTTCCTCTGAACAAGAAGTTTACCACGTCTTTATTTACTGTTGCAAGCATTTGCTTGAACATATTAAACGCCTCCATTTTGTATACGATCAATGGATCTTTTTGTTCGTAAACCGCGTTCTGAACCGATTGCTTCAACTCATCCATCTCACGTAAATGCTCTTTCCATGCCTCATCAATCAGCGCAAGTACTACCGTTTTCTCGAAAGCTTTGAACACTTCATAGCCATTGCTTTCAACCGCCTTTTTAAGATTGGTTGATACCTGAACCTGACGAAGTCCGTCGGAGAATGGCACGATGATATTTTCGATATGATCCCCTCTTTCTCTCAGTACATCTCTCAGTACAGGAAAAGTTTGCTGGGCAACCGACTCCAGTTTGCGGTGATAGAAATCATCGATTTTAGCAAACACATTATCGGTCAGCTTATGCGCATTCATTTCTGCAAACTGCTTTTCCGTAATTTCCGGATCTACAGAGAAGATGCGGATGATTTCCAACTGGAAGCCTTCAAAATTATTGTCTTCTTTATATTCTGTGGCGATATCTTCCACCACATCAAAAATGGTGTTGTTCAGATCGACGTCAAGACGTTCACCGAATAATGCATTCTTACGTTTCGCGTAGACTACAGAACGCTGCGAGTTCATCACATCATCATATTCAAGCAAACGCTTACGTACACCGAAGTTGTTCTCCTCTACTTTACGCTGCGCACGCTCAATAGATTTGGTGATCATTGAATGCTGGATAACTTCGCCTTCTTCGATACCCATTCTCAACATGATATTCGAGATCCTTTCAGATCCAAATAAACGCATCAGGTTATCTTCAAGGGAAACAAAGAACTGACTTGAACCTGGATCACCCTGGCGACCAGCACGACCACGTAACTGTCTGTCGACACGACGCGACTCATGGCGTTCGGTACCGACGATGGCTAAACCGCCCGCATCCTTAACACCTGCACCCAGTTTAATATCCGTACCACGACCAGCCATGTTGGTTGCAATCGTAACAGTTCCTGCCTGTCCCGCTTCAGCAACGATATCCGCTTCCTTCTGGTGTAGCTTCGCGTTAAGCACATTATGTTTAATACCTCTTAATTTCAGCATCCGGCTTAATAGCTCAGAAATCTCCACTGAAGTAGTACCGACAAGAACTGGCCGGCCCGCCTGTGTAAGTTTCGTTATTTCATCCGCCACAGCGTTGTATTTCTCACGAACGGTACGGTAAACCATATCCTCCTCATCTTTACGCTGAGCTTTAACATTTGTAGGAATCTCAACAACGTCGAGTTTGTAGATGGTCCAAAGCTCCCCTGCTTCTGTTGTAGCCGTACCGGTCATACCACAAAGTTTATGGTACATCCTAAAGAAGTTTTGCAGTGTAACAGTTGCATACGTTTGTGTCGCATCTTCAACCTTCACATTCTCCTTAGCCTCAATCGCCTGGTGAAGACCGTCAGAATAACGACGCCCATCCATGATACGGCCGGTCTGCTCATCAACAAGCTTGATCTTACCTTCATCAACGATATATTCCACGTCGATTTCAAATAGAGTATAAGCCTTAAGCAATTGATTGATGGAGTGAATACGCTCAGATTTGATGGAGAAATCGCGCATCAGCTCATCTTTCTTTGCCACTTTCTCATCAGTGGAAAGCGCTGATTTCTCAAGCTCGGCGATTTCAGTACCCACATCAGGCATCACGAAGAAATTCGGATCTTCTCCTGAGGTGGTAATTAGTTCAATACCTTTCTCCGTTAACTCTACCTGGTTATTTTTTTCATCAATCACAAAGTACAGCTCCGTATCAACGGTAGGCATTTCCTTGTTCTGATTCTCCATGTAGTGATGCTCAGATTTCGTAAGAACCTGCTTCATGCCGGGCTCACTAAGGAACTTGATCAGGGCTTTGCTCTTCGGCAAACCACGGTAGGCACGCAATAATGCTAAACCACCTTCCTGCGGACCAGATTGGCCGGCATTGATAGATCTCTTGGCCTGATTAAGAACATCAACGATGAAATTCTTTTGGGCATTAACCAAACGCTCAATACGCGGCTTAAGCTCATAAAACTCATGCTCATCCCCACGGGGAATCGGGCCTGAAATAATTAATGGAGTACGGGCATCATCGATCAATACCGAATCGACCTCATCCACCATCGCAAAATGCAATTTACGCTGAACCAGGCTCTCCGGATTCAGTGTCATATTGTCACGCAAGTAATCGAAACCAAACTCATTGTTCGTTCCGAATGTAATATCAGCCCCGTATGCTTTGCGGCGTTCTTCAGAATTTGGCTGATGCTTATCAATACAATCCACTGTTAAGCCATGGAATTCGAACAAAGGCCCGTTCCATTCAGAGTCACGTCGTGCCAGGTAATCATTCACGGTAACGATGTGAACCCCTTGTCCCGAAAGTGCATTTAAATAAGCCGGAAGCGTACCAACAAGTGTTTTACCCTCACCCGTAGCCATCTCCGCAATCTTACCCTGGTGAAGAACAATACCACCAATCAGCTGAACATCATAGTGAATCATATTCCAGGTAACTTCAGTACCGGCAGCAAGCCAGGTATTATGGTGGATTGCTTTATCACCCTGGATAACGACATTCTGTTTCCGGGCAGCAAGTTCTCTGTCGGCCTGTGTAGCCCTTACTTCAAGAGTTTTATTTTCAGTAAACCTGCGGGCAGTATCTTTCATCACCGCGAAAGCTTCAGGAAGGATTTCCAACAGAACTTTCTCCAGTTCTTTATCACGATCCTTCTGAAGTTTATCCAGCTCATCATAGATGGCGGTTTTCTCATTAACAGGAAGGTCGGCCGATTCGGCTTTTAAGCGTACATCAGCTATATCTTTATCAATAGTTGCTAAGAATTCTGCAATACGGGCTTTGAAATCCAGGGTTTTCTGCCTCAATTCATCATTGCTTAATCCGGATAACTTGGCGTACTCTTGCTTCGTTTTCTCAACAAGGGGCTGAATTATTTTTATATCGCGATCGGATTTGCTGCCGAATAGTTTATTAAGAATAGCTAACATATATTTTTTACTATTGAAATCAAGGTTATACAACAACTACGCCACGGGCATTAAGAGTCAGAATGGCATAATAGGTTGCAAAATTACGATTAAAATAAATAGGATTCATAGGATGCTGGGGTGTTATTGCGTAGCAGAAAGAGGAAACTATATTAGGATTCATAGGATGATAGGATTCATAGGATGCTGGACGGAAATAGAAAGAACGTCTTGAATAGGATTAGTAGGATGGGAAGATTTTAGGATTCCTCATTTCGTGGCGAGTTGAGGAAACCAGATTAGGATTCATAGGATGATAGGATTCATAGGATGCCGGCGTATCTCAGCAGGCGTTGTAAAGAATTAGGAGGAGAATAGGCGTCACGTATCCCCCGCTGGCGGGGGCAGGGGGTGGATTAAAGCCGTATTCGGACATCTCGAAACTACTCTGTCAAATCCTGTATTCTCACCGGCTTCATTCGCGATGTAAGGATATGAATAATCAGCCAGGCAATGATATAGGCAAAGCCACAGATAATAAAGATGATATTATATCCCGCAACTATATTCCCGGCCAGTTTATAATAATCAAGTATAAACCCTACAAGTAAAGGAAAGAAAGTAGATCCGATAGAACCTGTCATTCCCCCGATCCCAACAACAGAACTTACTGCCTTTTTGGGAACCATATCTGATACAATTGTGAAGATATTAGAACTCCAGGCCTGATGTGCTGCAGCAGCGATACTGATAATTCCTACAGCTACCCAAATATCGGTGGCAAACCGGGCAAAGAGAATTGGAAGGACGCATATAGCCGCTGTTAGTAAAGCTGCTTTTCTGGCTTTTAACACGGGCCAGCCTTTACGAATAAGATAGGATGACAAATACCCTCCTGCAATACTGCCTACTGTGGTTGCTGCATAAACTACTACCAGATGCAAGCTTGGTTTTTTTAAGTCTAAACTAAAAGTGCTGGAGAAATAAGAAGGGAGCCAGAAAAGAAAAAACCACCAGACCGGGTCAGTAAATAGCTTCCCTACTATAAATACCCAGGTTTGTTTTATTGAAAGAAGCCGACGCCATTTAACGGAACCTGTATGTTCGGAATCCGGCTCATGATCGCTATGAATAAGTTCGAACTCTTCCTTACTGATTTTTTTATGCTTTGAGGGAATATCGTAAAACAGCCACCAGAAAATTAACCAAACAAAACCCAGGGCACCTGTAATAATAAAGGCTTCCTGCCATCCGTAAAGGCCTAATATCCAGGGAACCATGACCGGAGCAGCAACCGCGCCAATACTTGTACCTGAATTAAATATGCCCGTTGCCAGGGCGCGTTCTTTTTTAGGAAACCATTCTGCTACTGCCTTAACAGCTGCCGGGAAATTCCCCGCCTCGCCCAAACCTAAAAGGCCTCTGACCGCTCCGAAACCCAGCGTGGTGTTGACAATTGCATGCAACATGGCTGCGATACTCCACACGACTATCGAAATAGAGTAGCCGATTTTGGTACCTATCTTATCGATTATATTTCCAAAAATAATGAAACCCAGCGCGTAACACGCTGCAAAAGCCATAACGATATTTGCGTAATCGGATTCTGTCCAGTTAAACTCAACTTCCAAGGTTGGCTTCAACAAGCCAATTACCTGACGATCAATATAGTTTATTGTTGTTGCGAGGAAAAGTAAACCACAAACTACCCATCGATAATTCCCAAATGAAGTCTTATTCATATCAATTATTCCCAATTTAAGCCAACAGTGGACATCCCAATCCTCTAAAAGTAAAATTTTTAAAGTGAAATGCCCCTCTTCCAGGGAATAAAATCGTTCTGCCTGTGTCGCACAGCAGCTACTTCTGTTTCACCGCTGGCAACAGAAATTACATAGTCAAGAATCCTTTCACCTGCTTCAGGGATTGTTTCTTCACCTTCAATGATAAGACCAGTATTAATATCCATGATATCCCGCATTCGATTAAACAGATCGGTATTAGTCGCTAATTTCACTACCGGAGCCACTGGATTTCCTGTCGGTGTACCCAGTCCGGTTGTAAATAAAACGATATTTGCCCCGGATGCTACTTCGGCGGTCGTCGATTCTACATCATTCCCAGGTGTACACAAAAGGTTCAGACCTGGCTGTGAAACTTTTTCAGGATAATCTAACACCGCAACTATTGGCGATGTACCTCCTTTTTTAGCGGCACCTGCCGATTTGATGGCATCAGTAATAAGGCCATCTTTGATATTCCCCGGGGAAGGGTTCATATCAAAGCCGGAACCAGCGGCAATGGCCTGATTATTATACGATTTCATCAGGTACAAAAATCGCTCAGCCGCTTCTTCTGTAACGCAACGGTCACTTAAGTCCTGTTCAACACCACAAAGCTCTGGAAATTCCGCCAGGATTACTGAACCACCCAGTGCTACCAGCAAGTCTGAAGTATATCCTATGGCAGGGTTAGCTGAAATTCCGGAAAAGCCGTCTGAACCCCCGCATTCAAGTCCTATACATAACTTACTCAGTGGCGCCGGCTGACGTACACATTTGTTAGCCTGCATCAGACCAGCCAGGGTCTGCCTGATTGATAAAGAAAACAAGTCGGCTTCTGTCCCTACTTTTTGCTGTTCAAGTATATAAAGAGGTTTATCAAAAGCGATATCACGTTTAGCAATTTCATCCTGCAACATGGACACCTGGGCATTTTGGCAACCCAAACTTAAGATCGTTGCCCCTGCGACATTGGGATGTGTAATATAACCAGCCAGAAGTCCGCAGAGTGTTATCGCATCTTCCCGGGTACCCCCACAGCCTCCGTTATGCACCAGGAATTTTATTCCGTCAACATTCGGAAATATACGTTCCTGATTTTCTTCCGAAGTTTCAAAATAGGAAGCAGTGTTTAAAAGCGCAGCCTCATCCTTCCCTTCGCGGATAAGGCCAATCAACTTTACAACATCCTCCTGATATTTTTTCTTTCTTCCGTATCCCAGGGGGCTTACGAGAGCTTCCTCTAAAACATCAATATTCCTGTTCTCACAGAATACCATAGGAATAACAAGCCAATAATTTGCGGTGCCTACACTTCCGTCAGACCGGTGAAAACCATTAAAGGTTTTTGTACTGAATTTAGAAATATCGGGTATTTTCCATGAAGTATTTCTAGCCCCAGTTTCAAAATCATTGGCCGCATGCTTCACATTATCAACATGTATCAGCGCTCCTTTGGCAAGATCTGTTTGAGCAAGGCCCACGAGCACACCGTACATGATAATACGCCCTCCCCTGGATATCGGGGCATCGGTGAATTTATGCTTCGCCTTTATATCATCCTGAAGAACGATTTCCACGCCTTCATAAGTAATCACATCACCCCTAACCAGATTCGTCAGCGCCACGATCACGTTATCTATTGGGTGTACCTTCAAAATATTATTTTTCATAAAGCCCGAAACTCTAATTTATTAATTTAATAGCATCTTTTACCCCTATTTCTTCAATATTTCGAAGATGATTTGTTACAGACTTAACAAAACCCGGTAATAGAGTCAGGTCTGATTTCCATAATTGTGAATTCGAAAGTGATCGTGTTACAAGCTCATCTGCCTCGCAATGTGCCCAGAGCGCTGAATAATATTCCGCCTGATCATCTTCAATACGATAGGGCTTATCATTGGCAAACCCAACGAATCCTCCATCTACACTTTCGCACTTCATAAACCTCAGATATGCAGCAAATCCGAACGCAATATGTTCCGGCACAGTTTGAAATTTTATGTAAAACTGTTGCAGAACAGGTATCACACGCATTTGAAGCTTAAGTGTATAGTTAGAACTGATAGTGATCCATTGATGCCTTATATATGGATTACGGAACCTGTCGAGGACCTTTTCGGAGAACTGTAAAGCGGTTTCCGGGGGAACCGGATAGGGTATAGCAGATGCGAGTTCATTTTGAATAAGACCCTTGATAAAATGCGATATTACCGGATCAGCCATAGCTTCACGCACCGTATCGATACCTGAAAGATAAGCAGCTGCACAACTCAAAGAATGAGTTCCATTAAGAAGGCGCAATTTCAACTCCTTATGGAATGTAATGTCCTCGGTAATTATTACGCCCGAATCTGCCTGCTCAAACGTTAGAATCTTCCGGATCCGTTCATCCCCTTCTATAGCCCATAATCGGTAAGGTTCCGCAAAAAAAAGAAGTTCATCGCAGTAGCCTAATTGCTCTTCCAGACTTGCTAAAGTATTTTTATCAGGCTTGCCGGGAATAATCCTATCAACCAAAGTATTACAAAAGGTATTCGTTTCCAACCAACGAATAAATTCCTTAGGTAGCCGATTGTGCTCTGCTAATTCACTAACAATGCCTTTAAGAACATCCCCGTTATTAGATATTAATTCCGTGGGAAGGATTACCAGGCTCCTGCTTTCATCACCGCCAAATATTTTATAGCGTTGATATAGAACCGCCAGAAGTTTTCCCGGAAAAGACTTTGGGGGGATAGTGTCAATGTTTTCTTCGACCAGCTGGATCCCTATTTCCGTAGTATTTGAAATAATGACTTGTAAGTCTGGTGATGATGCAAATTTAAGAATGTCATTCCATTCAGTTTCTGCGGAAAGAACTCTGCTGACCGCGGAACATATCATATTTTCTTCTATTTCCCGACCATCTTCAACTCCCCTGATTCCAATAGTATACAGTGAGTTCTGATTATGAAATTCATCCGTACTCCCCTTTTGTGTGGATTTTACAATGACGACCCGACCATTAAATATCCCCTGACAGTTTGCCTGATGTATAAAATAGTCGGGTAGACCCCTTAAAAGTACGCCTGTACCGAATTGAAGTATTTTTTCCGGCAGATCAAAAGAGTCAAGCCTTGCAACGGAGAGTTTTTCAGAACTTTCTAGCAACTTTAAATTGTCCTTCGTCAATATCATATAAAATTTTTATCGGGCTCATCCAGAGCAATTTTCTTCAGATTCCTTGCCCGGTATCGCCCTGTGAGGAAACTAAACTACTATGGATTTTTTGCAAAAATAGAGTCAGTAAGTTCGAAAACAATTCTACCGAATTTAAAACTGCTCTTAACCAAAAAAATAATTTTTCTATGCAAACGTTATCGATAACGTCGTCAATAAGGAAAACCAGTCTTTCGAGCGAAGCTGCTATGTGAGATTATCTTGTCACCGCCAAGGTAAATTTATTATATTGGGCTAACCATTATCAATTCTGTCTAAACACTATGGGTCATCACGCTGTCACGATAAAAGATATTGCAAAGATTTTGAACGTATCGGTTTCGACCGTTTCAAGAGCTTTAAGAGACACCTACGATGTCAATAAAGAAACAAAGGAGAAGATTCTAGCTCTTGCTACGGAGTTAAACTATAAACCGAATTTCAACGCCACAGGGTTAGCACAGGGGAGCACTCATAATATTGGCGTAGTACTGCCTTTCATTACTAACTATTACTTCTCAACGGTCATTACGGGAATTCAGGAGATAGCGTACAACAACAATTATAATATCATTCTATACATTACGAATGACTCCGCTGAGCGCGAATTGTCAATCATCCAAAATTTATCGCTGTCTAGGCTGGATGGCTTACTCGTGTCGGTGTCTTCCAACTCGGATTCATGCAGCCATTTTCAGGAAATAATTGATGAGGGGATTCCTATAGTGTTTATCGACCGTGTTGCAAGTAAAATTGAAACTTCGAAGGTTATGCAGGACGACTATAACGGAGCATTTGAGGCTGTAGAACATTTAGTTCAGATGGGCTATTCTAAGATTGCTCATATTGCGGGTCCGAAAGGATTAGACTTCACCGAGAAAAGGCTGACTGGATATCTGGATGCCCTGAAAAAACATTGCCTAACTACATCAGAAGAATGGATTATTCATTCCGGTTTTGACCAGAGTTGCGGGGAAGCCGATACCTATCAGCTACTGAATTGTGAACAAAGGCCGGATGCCATTTTCGCGGTAAATGACAGGAAAGCGATCGGCGCAATGGTGGCTCTGAAACAAAAGAAAATTGCAATCGGAAGAGAGATGGGTGTGATCGGTTTTACGGATGATCCGATTTGCACACTGGTTTCACCTTCATTGTCAACGATTGCGGAGCCAGCCTTTAATATTGGTAAAACGGGTTGTGAATTGCTTTTAAAGCACATCAACAAAAAATATTTCCATTCCAATGAAGTGATCTTGCCAGGAACGCTGATCGCGAGAGAATCAACTATTAAAAACTAATTCTAATTAGCTTTTCATTTCACCCATCGTTATATACCAAGGGAATAAATCAACCTACCCTTTATTATGGTGTGCTGAATATTAATATCTTCATCAAAAATCACGATATCGGCATCCTTTCCCTCGACCAGTGAGCCTTTTTTATCTGATATATTCATAATTCTGGCGGGAGTCGTGCTCATCATTCTGACTGCTTCCAGGAGAGGAACACCTGCCATCCTGATCATATTTCTGACTAAGCGATCGGTAGTTGCAACGCTTCCTGCAAATGAAGAGCGATCGGGAAGTTTTGCTACGCCGTCTTCGATAATCACTTTTAATCCAGTATTTAGATTTCCCAATACGCTTTCACCTTCAGGCATGCCGGCTCCCCGCATAGAATCTGTTATCAAGGCAATCCTGTCTGGCCCTTTAATTTTGTAGATTAACTTTAAAAGTGGTGCGGGAAGATGAATACCATCAGCTATAATTTCTACATCCATTTCATCGATAATGAAAGCACTTTCAATTACCCCGGCATAGCGGTAGGCATTTCTACGCGTCACCCCTGACATACCGGAATATAGGTGCGTAGCAAGTGTATATCCATTTTCGAATCCCTCCAGCACTTCCTCATATATTGCATCAGTATGAGCTAATGCAGCTAAAATTCCCTTTGATCGTAGATATTTTGCAAAAGGAATAGCACCTTTAAGTTCAGGCGCAGCGCTCCATCGCGTGACAACATTTGTGCGGGCCAGGACATCCATGTATTCTTCCGGGTTTGGGTCACGGATATACCGGGGATCCTGTGCGCCACGCTGGCTCATAGCAAAGTACGGGCCTTCCAGGTGCATGCCAATGAATTGCGCACCATTTATATTATTTCGATCAGCTGTTTCGTACAATTCCAGTGTTTTCATTAGATCTTCTTTCTCGGAAGTCAGGGTTGTAGGCGACATTGACGTGGTGCCGTACCGGGCATGGGTTTCAGCGGCTTTTAAAAATGCATTTTCGCTGCCATCCATAAAATCATGGCCTCCACCTCCGTGAACATGAATATCAATAAAACCTGGTGCAATATAATTGCCTTTCGCATCGATTTCAATGGCGTCGCTCACCTCTATTTTCCCTTCTGCCACTGCTGTGATGACGCCTCCTGTTAACAGTAAAGATCCATTAGGAATAATTCGGTAAGGAGTTAGGATCTTACCGTTAAATATTTTGATTTTCTGTGTTTCCATCATAAAAAATTATAATACACTTAAATTTTCCAATTTTTTGAGCTTTAAAAACGATTCTTTAAAACGATAAAGAGGGGTTTTATATCGTCTGTAGCTTTCGTTCCAATAAATCCGTGACCGAGGATTATATCTTGTCTACCATCCGAATCAATATCTGCCACATCCATTGTGGTCGCCCTATGGAAGTTGGCTTTCGCGGGCAAAGAATAGGTATCAAAATTTAAATCTCCATCATTTTTAAGGAATGTAAAACCTTCTTCCGGATGCTGGTTGTCTGTAAAAAAACCAATTGCAGCGATATCCAAATCTCCATCTTTATCAAAATCTTCTGCCATAGCTTTAATACACCCGTTAATTGGATAGAAGTACTTCTGACTAAATACATTCTTCCCGTTATTCATAAAAATATATACGCCATGATAAGGTTTCACTTGATTTATACCATCACCCCGGTCTCCGCAGGTATAAAGAATGTCCGGAAATCCATCCTTATTAAAATCGTTCATTTCAAAAGAAGACGAACCGTAAGAAGGGGGCACTTGTAATACCTGTTTTTCAGTAAACGAGCCATTCCCTTCATTGGTAAATAAAAATATGCCCTCCTCCCCCTGAGAGAATTGCACCCAGATGTCGGGCTTTCCATCCCGGTTGTAGTCTTCAATATGGGCTTTGGTTGCGCCTGGGAAAGCTCTGATATCATGACGCAAATATTGGTTCTGCCCCTTATTCTCCATCCAGAATAAAGAACCAATGACGTTCCCAAATTCACAAACCAGATAGTCTTTGCGGAGATCTCCGTTTAAATCAGCGGATTGAACCTGAACAGGTCTGGCTAAATTTTGAAATAAAGGCTCATTACTATAACTCATTTTTCCTGTCCTGCTAATTTTAAGAGGGGTTAGAGCTCCATTTCTGGAATTGTCTCCAAATAGGTTATTTCCGATTATGGAGATTACATACTTATTTCTGGATATATCGATATCGACTATAGGGCCGTTATTTACCAGTGAATCTATTAGTTGCATATTTTCAGCCAGCAAAAAAAGTGTATTTGAACTTGACCGGTTAACCAGAAGCCGATGGGGTTTTACCGAGGTGTCAACCTTAACATACGAAGCGGTATTTCCTCTTCTGTAAAAGAAGGGGGATGGCAACTCCAGGGAAAAAAAGGGCAGTTCCCTTTTTACAGGCTTTTTAAATGCGGGAGTTAATACAGCGGGTGCCCTTTCTGTATAGTAATCGATAATATTTTGCCATTCCATCGAACTCATGGCGGGGCTAGATGGATAAAAACTCTGATCGATGTCTGTAAAAATCGGATATGATTGTTCCTGATGATAAAATATTCCAAGCCGTGGAGCCATCATAGCAAGTGCTGCCTGCCAATTTTCCTTATCAAGCAAAGATGGATCCGGCAGAGCGTGACAGGGCGTACAATGCTTCGCCGCCAGAACTTTGCCCTGTGCTACCCTGTTCGAAGGGCGGGTATCCGCTGGCATTGAGTATAAATCAGTTTGATTATAGCCTGTTCCACCTCTTTTTCTGCCCAGGATATAAATCCCCGCACAGAAAATTAAAATGACCATAACCAATACGACCGACCTTTTATTTGCAGGAAATCGTTTAATCATGTCCGTTTAAATTAAATGCTGTTTTAACAAGGATCTGGAAGGCAGGACTGTATTAAACAGGCGGCCTTATACCGGGTGTTTGACGAAAACTGAAGATAGCATTTCAAACGCAAATAAGATGTAATAATGGATTGCTATCTAAGCTAAATAAGCTTTTCCAGGCAATACCATTATTTCATCCTTACACTCATGAACTTCTTTAACCTTTTACCTCAACATGGGCAGAAAGTAAGCTGGCCGAGGGTTTATCCAAATAATAGGAACAACTCGGGTGAAGTTGTAATATACTTGCCGGATATATATTGCTTACCGATTGTTCCAAGCAATCTCTTACTGCTTGTGCTTTTCGAACATCAGGAACAGAACAAATGATGTGTTTAGACTTACAAATCTGGCTAATCGACATACTTATCGCCTGTTTTGGCACGTCATCTACGGACTTAAACCACCCTTCATTAAATTGCTGCTTTCGGCAAGCTTCATCTAAATTGACGATGATAAAGGGCTCCTTTGTATCAAAGTTTGCTGGCGGGTCGTTAAAAGCCAAATGACCGTTTTCTCCAATGCCTACAAGAGCTACGTCAATCGGGTTTGCCTCAATTATTGTACTTAGACGTTTACATTCCTTTTCGGGATCTGCTTCGCCATTCACCAGATAAACTGCCTTTAATGCCGGCACTTTGTTAAGAAATCTTTCTTTCAGATATTTTCTAAAACTTGCACCTGAACTTTCCGGCAAGCCTATATATTCATCCAGATGAAACATATTTACCTTGCCCCAGTCGATATCCTTTTCTGCAATTAGTTGTTTTAATGTTTCAAACTGGCTTGATCCAGTTGCCAGTATAATATTGGCACTACCCTTACTTGCAATGGTTGTCCTGATTAACTCAGCGGCAGCTTTCCCTGCATATTCACCTAATTCGATAGGATCGTTTTTTATAAATAATTCCATTTAAAAATAATTAATTCTGTTTTATTAAATTGGTTCATGCAATGAAAGCGCATACTTTGGTTTACAATTATATCTTCACCTGTGTATTACCACCTTTTGCCATACTCAGGTCAACAGGTTCATTTTTTTTCCACGCTCCAGCAGTAAAATCAGGTACATCCACAGAGTTGGAGCGATTATTAACAGACCATTCGCTCAGAGGGAATATGGAGCTCCATAACGCAGCGTCATACACATTTTGATCAAGAGGTAGGCCGTTGCGGAGACAGTCAATAGTACGCCAATCCATTAAAAAGTCCATTCCACCGTGACCACCAACCTGTTTCGCGAGTTCGCCTACTTTTCTAATGATAGGTGGAGTATATTTTTCCTCCAATACCTTAAATTGCTCTTCGGAAAGCCAGCCTTCATGGCTGGTAGAAATACGGGCAGGAAGAGGGTATTTCAGAGCAGTACCTTTAGTGCCGCTTACTAAATGAATTCTGGAATATGGGCGAGGAGACGTTACATCATGTTGAACCATGATTGTTTTGCCTTTATTCGTCCGGATCGTCGTAGTATTCATATTGCCGTTAAATGGCTTACCTACAAATTGCTTGTAAAAATCATCAGTCGCAGCAAGCTCTTTAGCATGCTCTCCCATCATGAAATCATTAGACGAAACTGAAACCAGGTAGTCCATTTTATCGCCCCGATTAATATTCATAACCTGACATACCGGGCCGAGACCGTGCGTAGGATAGAGATTACCTTTTCTGCTGGCGTCCATCTTCAGGCGCCATTGATTATAGTATTTTTCTTTTGAAAAATCGCCTTCAAGAAGATCATGTATATACGCTCCTTCAGCGTGTACGATCTCTCCAAAGAACCCTTGACGAGCCATATTCAGTGTAAGCAGCTCAAAAAAGTCATAGCAACAGTTTTCCAGCATCATACAGTGTTTACGGGTCCGTTCAGAAGTTTCGACCAGCTGCCAGCACTCTTCAACAGAAGTAGCCGCAGGCACTTCCACACAAACATGTTTCCCATGGTTCATCGCGTACACAGCCATAGGGGTATGGAGTTCCCAAGGTGTAGCGATATATATCAGGTCAATATCCTCACGCTCGCAGACTTTTTTCCACTCTTCGGTGTTTCCGCTGTAAATCATGGGATTTTGGCCAGAGGCTGCAATTCTTTTTTTCGCTGCATTAGCTTTTTCAGGTCGTAAGTCCGCTATTGCTTTTATCTCTACACCGCCTATTTTACTCATCCTGACCACAGCACCTGTTCCCCTATTTCCCGTTCCGATAAAAGCGATACGTACAGTGTCCAATTTTGGAGCAGCATAACCCGACATGTTGAACTTTTGAATATGGTTCTTTTCAAAATCATGTCCCGGAAAGTTCCGGCCTTTATCTTCAGTGCCGGCATATGCTGGAATTATACTGGCTCCCGTGATACTAAGGCCAGCCATTCCGGCAAGTTTTATAAAGTCCCTGCGATTGTTTTTCATCTTGATTATATATTAATTAAAAATTGTATTACCCTGTTGCCTAGCGAGTGTCCTTAATCTTGCATACTCTGTCTGGAATTCCTCCAGACGATTTCCACTTATTTTGACACCCGACATGCTCACCGGATTAATTACTTTAATATTTTTCCCACTCAGTGCAGCTACCAGTGAGACATCCCCCCAGACTAAAAATCCCGGAAGGTGAATGCCCATACTGAAAAAGTCAACTGAGCCGTCCGTGTCGAACTGATAACTTAAGGGAGCCTCCCGAAGAACAAGGTCATCCACTCGCCCGCCTAAAGCCGCCAGGAATAAGCCTGCAAGTCCCGATTCCCTGGTTCCATCCAGATTTACTTTCTGAGCTTGATACTTTGACCGAAGATATTCAGAAACTAAACCCAGCTCTTTTACCCATTCTCCTAATATTGTTTTTCCAAGCCATAATTCTGAGCGCGACTGAGTATGGAGTACCATGCTTTTGTTGGCTGTATTCTCTTTATTTGAAACGACCTCGCCTGTTCCGGAGAGATCAACGATTACAATTCCCTGTCCCTTTTTCTTTAATTCATCTATCTGCTCCAGCGAAATTGCTTTCTTGCCAGAAGGGTTACTAATAATGATATAACCCATTGACGGGACTGAAGGGGCCATGTGTAGGAGTGGAATCAGTTTATCATCCGAACTTTCTAAAGCCAAACGGTCCCATCCGCCAAGGCTTGTATATTGATGTGCTTTGCGAAGTGCAGGCTGTACATGGGTCCGTAAGATATTTCGCAATTCTTCCTGCTTCTCCGAAACATCTATAGTGCTTGCATTCAAAAATGCAGCTCGCAATTCCTTTCCGCGTCTTTCAGAGTAAGCTGCTGTGGTAGTTATGATCGGATCACGTTTACCGATGGGGTAAACATAAAGTTGTTCATCAGGGAGTAGCTCGAAAGGAAGCTCTTTTTTAGGAGCTCCCGTACCGATGCCTTTTAAATGAAGGTCAAACCATCCCAGCATCGCTTCACGGTCTTCAGACCAATAGCCATGGGTCCTGTCAATCACCTGAGAACTTATTTTGCTTTCTGCACCCAGCATTTTATAAACAGGCTTGGTATTTTCGAATGTTCGCTGCATTTCAACAGGGAAAAAAGCAGGTGCAGCATCTTGTTTATGATTACACATTTTTAGCGCTCGTGGGGCAATAAGTGACAGCACTCCTGCTTCCTCAGTCATGGTGAGCCCGTCATTTAATAACTCGCAAACGCAATTGGACCTCATGATATATGATTCGAAAGTGCCAATGCTGACTACGGGTACTGCGGCTTTTATGCGTTCATCTATCGCTGCAAGCCACATGGTTTGATTTCCCCCTCCGCTTGCTCCAGTGGCTCCGATATTCTTAGGGTCAACATATGGCAGTGAGCTCAGAAGATCTACTCCCCGCATATTATCAGAGATTTGAATTCCGTTTAAAGACTCGCCTATATTTAAAAGGGAAGCTCCAAGGTTAGCCCCATGATACTCAAAGACTCCATGTTCTGAAGTTCTTTCTCCAGCTCCCCATGGGTCAACCGTCAGGCATACATACCCATTTAAAGCGAGAGAATGTCCAAGTGGTTGTGGCCCGTCTTTTTCACTTTTGCCTTTTCGCCAATGGCCCAGCATATTAATCACTGCAGGGAAGGGTCCTTTACCATCGGGGATAAATAAGTTAGCTGTTGCATATACTCCCGGTAAAGTCTGAAAAGCAATATTTTTAATCCTATAGCCCTTCATTTGAATTGAACCTGTTTCCTTTATATTCAAGGGGAGATTAGGGTTTACGACGAGCCCGGTTTTTTGAATAATGCTATTTCTTAGCCAGATCTGGTATTTATCAAAATCCTGCCGGTTTAAAGGTATTTGATGAGCTCCAAATTTTAGAACAGCCTGATCTCTTAACCTGCTTTCAATCAGATCTGCACGGTTATTAGTTAAAACACTTGGAAGACTGTCTGAAGTTAAAACCTTCCACGAAGAAGAAGATACAGAATACATTATTCCTGCTGCCCTGGCGTGCAAATGCACGGCTAAAAATATCCCGAAAACAAATAGCAATCTTTTCATATCATATAGTTTCCCGGGCAGTATGCCCTGTTTTATATCTTATTTGGTATCAAGAGCCTTAATAGATTGCAGCGGATATAAATATTTCAGCCATTCCTCTTAAATCCATCTAAACCGGAAATAACCGCTATCCTGATCGAAAGCTACATACAATTTCAGTTGAAATATAGGATATTGCCGAATTAAACTGCGATAACGTTACCGATAACGTTGCCGCTGTTTTTATATTTATTTTGTCTTTATGTAGGTATCTTGAACGAACTACTCAGCAAGGAGATTTAATCAGGGAAATTCTAATGAATAAAGGGTCGATATTTACAAGGACAAAATCCCATAAGTCATTAGTTCATATCGAAGGTTCTTGTTTCCATCAATCAAAAACGAGGTTCATTTAGATATAAAAAATGAAGAAAAGTCTACCAGAGGAAATTAGTGCTCAAAATCCAACCGCATCTGTGATCCCAGGCGAGAAACCTAAACGTCTAATTTCCATTGATTCCCTCCGGGGCTTTGATATGTTGCTCATTTCCGGCGGGGGCACCTTTCTCGTTTTGTTAGAAAATAAAACCGGTTTGCCTTGGGTTGATTGGCTAGGCAGACAACTGCAGCATCCCCCATGGAACGGCTTTAGTTTTTATGACTTTATTTTCCCTCTATTCCTCTTTATTGCTGGAATTTCCTTACCCTATTCCATCAACAAAGGATTGGAGTCTGGGCTAAGCAAAAATGCACTATACAAGAAAGCGTTTTGGAGGATGTTAATTCTTATTATACTAGGGATTCTGGATAAAAATCATCCTGTAAAATTTTTCGAGCCGGATCAGATCAGGCTGGCAAGTGTTCTTGGCAGGATTGGAATCGCAGGATTCATAACGACCATTCTTTATTTAAACTTTACTTTATACGGACGTATAGTTTGGGTTGGAGGCATACTTGTGGCATATTATGCAGCTCTTTTCCTAATTCCAGTGCCTGGATACGGAGCGGGCGATCTTTCCATAGAAGGAAATCTGGTGGGTTGGTTCGACAGGAATTTTCTGCCAGGCCGTTTACTTCAAAAAATCTATGATGAAAACGGACTACTGACACAACTTCCGGCTCTTTGCCTTACCATGTTAGGAGCGGTGGGTGGTGATATTTTGAGGAGTGATGAAAAGGAAAGCAAGAAAATTCAACTTCTAATACTGGCTGGTATTATCGGCATAGGTTTAGGTCTTTTATGGAGCCTGCATTTCCCTATAAATAAACATCTCTGGACCAGCTCATTTATCCTGCTTACGGGAGGAATGGCCTATATATTTTTAAGTGTCTTTTATTGGGTTATTGATGTAATGAAATACCAAAAATGGGCTTTTTTCTTTCAGGTCATTGGTATGAATTCACTTACTATTTACCTGGTGTATCATTTTATTGATTTCTCTCAAACCTCAAAAATTCTATTTTCCGGGCTCTACGCCCCGGTTCCCGAACAATACCATAGAGCACTAGAAGCATTGGGAGCATTGGCTTTAGTATGGTTATTAATGTATTTCCTGTATCGAAAGAAAATATTTATAAAAATTTAACACAGTTATACCATGCATATGAGTTTAAAAGGCTAATTCTCTTACAACTCTATTGTGCTTAGCTTTAGATCAATGTTTATCCTGCGCAGGTATTTTTTAAACTCAATGATATTGTTTGTATCATTAGGGTTGTCGGCACAAACCGTCGAAAAAAAAGTAGAAAAGCAAACGTTTTCCTTATTCAGCTTTAGCAGCACAGTCCAAATTTCCCCAAGATGGTCCATTATGAGCGACGTGCAGGAACGGATTTTTTTGAAACCAGTCAAGCAAAACCAGCTCTCTTTACGGACTCAGGTCAATTATATTTTAGGGCATAACTGGACAGCAGCCGGGGGCACGTCGTATGTGCTTACCCACCCAATCGACCCATCTTCTTTTAGCACTCTGGTAATACCTGAAGTAAGACTCAATCAGGATATTAATTATAAGCAAAAATTCACCAATTTCAGTGTTGGTCATCGCTACAGAATGGAAGAACGCTTTATTAAAAAGAGCATCAATGATAGTTTGACGGAAGGATATAAATTCATCGAAAGATTATCTTATACACTGTCCTTTGAATATAAGTTAGTTAACTCAAAAAATAACGTTCGAACTTTGATCTTAAAGGCAACGGATGGAATTTTTATAAATGCAAAGAAACATATCGCCTATACAACGTTTGACCAAAATCGTTTTTATACCGGCTTAAATTATCAGATGTATAAGAACGTTACCATTGAGATGGGATATATAAATATTTTTCAGCGGCGCAATTCCGATAAAGAGTTCATAAATCGTGATATCGCCAGTTTTTCAGTCAATCATAAGTTGAACAACAATAACCCGAAGAACAAACAGAGGATGTAAACCTAACTAGTTAGAGTTTATTATTTCAGTCGCATTGGTTGATTCAGGTATCATGGTTTAACTTATCTACCTTGGGCAAATTAAAAGGAGCTTAAGAACCACTGAAAGCCAGAATATTAAATAGTAAATTCTGCAATGGCAAAATAGCTAGTCAACAAGCTGAATATTATTACCGCCACTATTCCAAAATTCATTTTCGGACCGGCAACATGCTCCTTCATTAGTTTCTTGTTATTGATCAGTATTAAAATTGGAATTGCCACTGCCGGTAAAATCAGAGCTTGAAATGCCTGTGAAAAAACCATCAGAAGCGGAGGGGTGGTGTCGATGAACTGCATTCCAAAACCGAATAGAATCCCTATTAATCCTAAAATACGATACATCGGAGAACGAATATTTCGCTCCTTACCTGTGTAATCGCTGATGAGCCATGGGGCGATTAAAACGATCGGAAATACAGTGGAGATGCCGGCTCCTACTATACCAAGAATCAGAATAAATGCAGCCACCTTACCCCCTAGAGGCTCAAAAAGGCTAATCATTTCAATAGTATCATTTAAACCTATATTCATAACATGCAATGTCCCTGCAGAAACTGCCATAATAATCAGGCTAAGGAAAAGCATCATAGAGGCTGAAACAGCTGAGTCCCTCTTCTCTTCTTTAAGGTGTTTGATCGTCCATCCCTTTTCCGCTACAACAGTACTGCGCATAATAAAAACTGCTGCAGAGCACGTTGTCCCTGCAATAGCAGCGATCAATTGCAGTGAGCCTGCCTTTTCCGGGACGGTTGGCCATAAACCGCTTGCAATCGCAGATAAACTCGGTTTAACCATAAAAAAAACGATGGTGAATGAAATACCCATTAAAATCACCAGGAAAATAAGCACTTTTTCGAATGTATGATATTTCCCTTGCCAAAGCAGCGCATACAAAGCTGTAACCAATACCACAGTAATCCAAAAGGTACTGAGCCCGGTACCGCCCCATATCAATCTGGAGCCTTCTTGTAAAAGATCTGCAATGATTCCAAAGATGCCTATGAGTGCAAGAATTTCACCTATAATTAATGCAATAATGATATAAATTGCTAGAATCTTGCCATACTTAAAGTTATTCTTGATATTAAACAAAGCAGTATGACCGGTAACTAAAGTTGTTTTTCCATAAGCAACCATCAGGATATATGTAAATATACAGGACAATACTAAAGCCCATGTTAATGACATTCCATGCTCGGCACCCACTTTGGCCATCGTGGTCACACTTCCGGTACCGATGTTGTATCCAATAAGAAATAATCCGGGTCCGATTGCGCTTAGACTAAGCAGGATACCTTTTAGTATTTTATTGTCTTTCATAAATCAAATTGAAGGCCTGTCTAT
This sequence comes from Daejeonella sp., assembly GCF_049655485.1. Taxonomy (GTDB): domain Bacteria; phylum Bacteroidota; class Bacteroidia; order Sphingobacteriales; family Sphingobacteriaceae; genus Daejeonella. The sequence goes on along the minus strand of NZ_JBASJU010000198.1, from coordinate 16,595 downwards.
TATTATATATTGTTATTCTCTGTTACGTAATTTAAAGGGATTACCCATCGGTTTTGGTAATACCCGGGAACCATCGTTCGGCATTCTTACGATATATCTTATCTACAACAGTCCGCGGAAGTTTTAAACCTCTAAATTCACCCTCAACTTTAGGGACTCGCATTTTTTCATCCGTAGTGAAAAACTTCCAGTGCCTCATCCATACCTCATGTGCATGTTTTTTGATGCCTTCCGGATCGGTGATTCCATTATTGACAATATCCATCGCACTTCTTCTGAGATCGGTACCATAAATGAGTCGATCCTGGTATTTAATGAAAAAATCATGCACTTTTTGTCGTTCGCTCAAGGTCTGATATTGCAGATGTGATATCCGTTCGGCCATATCCACAGCCATATTCGGGAATTTATCCAATCGTTTTGCCAGCTCATCCACACTCCATTCCAGGCTACCGAGGTGTGCTCCTATAAATCTTAGGTTTGGATGATTTTTGAGCATATTATCCCTTACCGCAATATAATCTTCGTAAGAAGGACGTTCGGGATGCAAATACATGTGTTCATCCGGATGTGCTCTTGCATAATCCCTGTTTCCATTGACAGTCATCTTTTCCAGAGGCAGCCAGGAATTTCTGTGCTCTCCCAGATGACCAATTAAAGGAATTTGATTTTGAGCAAGGTAGTTGAGAATCGGGTCAAAACGCGGATTATCAATCATAACCAGTTTTCCCTCTTTATCTTTCAGGAAAAACCCGATGTTCTTCCAAACCTTAACTGCAATAGCACCATTAGCAACAGAATTTTTTATATATGCTATAGCTTCTTCCTGCCAGCCTTCGTTATTAAAGTTTTGAAGCGAAAAGGTGGTACCCCAGGCAACGCGGTCGGGAAACGCTTTAATCATACGGATTGAAAACTTTTGCTGGTCTTCAATCGGCTTACCCTTATCCTTATAGACATTCAAATTCAGGACACGAAAATTATCAGCTTCTGCCTGTTTAACAAAAACTGTATCGGCATCTTCCTGAATATGGAAATGGGCGTCAATTTTTTCGAGCGATTTAAAATCCTCGATAGTATAGTAGGCAGAATCGGAATCTGCTGTCTCTGACTGTATGTTACTGACTTGTGTACACTGTTGTAAGAAACCCGCAAATGGCAGCAGACAGAGGTAAAATGCTTTGTTAAATTTCATCTGGATCTTCAAATTATAAAGGAAAGCCTTTTCAGGATTTGGATTATCAAAATGTGACCGGCTTATTTCCAGACTACATCATCATTCTTCCTGACCGCATTAGCCGGAAAAGGATGTTTGTCGTTGAAAGGATAAAGCGCCTTTTGATCTTCTATGACAATCATTTTTTCATTCAGACTTCCATCCGGTTTCAGAGCCTTAGTAACATCGAGGCCCAGATGTTTTGCCAGAAAAGGATAAGCTGCTATGCGTTTATTTTCATCATAACCATGCTTATCATTAGGAAGATGTACATTCTCTACATTTTTGGGTTTCCCCAGCAAACTGTAAATGAATTTTTCATGCGGGTATTCAACTGAGGGGTTATTTTTTGTCCAGTCATCGCCATCCGAAATCAGCAGCATCGGGCGAGGTGCGGCAAGAGCGGCAATCTCAACGTTGTTTGTTTGAAAATTGGGTCCTTTATGAATGGGCATACCGCTTTCGCAGACACATCCTCCAAAGAAATGAGCTGAAACCATTACCACGGGAACCGATACAGAAACACGATCATCAACAGCAGTGAGTAAAAATGCCTGAGTGCCTCCCCCTGACGCTCCCGTTACACCAATCCTTTTAGGATCAGCTCCCATCATAAGCAGAAAATCGAGCCCACGTATGCTATTCCAAAGCTGCAGCTTTAATGCTTCTGGATGTTTATGGACCCACCCGAATTCTTCCATTTGTCCGTATCCCACTGCATCGTAAGCCCAAACCATTGCACCCATCCGGGCCAGCGCAGCAAACCTTTTTTGTGCATCAGGACGATAACGGCCAACATCTCCCGGATTTGTCCAATGTCCATGCGTGTTCAATATCCCTGGCAGTACATTTTTTGGATTTGTTGGAGTATATAAACTTCCTGTCACATATACTCCAGGCAAACTTTCAAAAGCCACATTCTGTACCTGGTAACCATCGTAGACACGTTTCTCGCCCATGATAGGATTCAATGAGTTTCTTTCTGGGTATTTCTCCAAATCAGCACCTTTAAGAATATGAGCGCGAATCTCTTTTGCCCTTGTCTCCCAGGCCGCGGCGGTAGGATAGCTCTTGCGTTGCTTTTCGAGAAACGATTTTCCTTCTTTTTCAGTCCAGTGTGCTCCAACGCATAGCATTGATTCTGATTTTTTTTCCTGGGATATGCCGGTTTTGAATGAAAAAAGCAAGGCACACACGATTAGAGCAATATTTTTAATTCTTTTCATATAAAGGTTTAATTATTACAGTTTAGAATATCTATGACAATTTTATATCTCAGGTCTTTAGCCACTTATCGAACCAATCAAATGCCTCGTCCTGCATCTTCTTATCAAACTTATGAGGACCCGGGTGAAAGCTGCACTTGTAATTCTTTTCTGCACCCGCTTTTTTATAAACTGCAGCAAGTACGGTATCTGATGCTTTCATTTCAGAGAGCGTAAATAAGCCATCATCAATATTGTTTAGCACCATGGTTGGAAGAGGCGCGCGAAGTCCCAGAATTTCCGGAAAATCCATATCATTTGGAGTGCCGGGAACGTAAGTCATCCAGGTATGGGTATACGACTTATCAAGAATTAAATCTTTCCAATTAGTCATGAATCCCATGCATACAGCACATTTAATCCTTGGATCCACACCTCCCATAAATACAGTACGAATTCCCCCTCCGGATAAGCCCCCGCATCCAACCCGGCTGGCATCGACATCAGGACGTGCACATAATACATCCAGGGCTTTCTGATCTTCGGCTAAAAATACTCCCGGCCAGGTTGTACCGGCGCAGAACAGGGATTTAGCCATTGTGTGCTCATGTTCTCCAGCCCAGGTATTATACGCTTTGATATTATTAGGATCTTCAGGATTCTTATCATTGAGGCCTTTCCTCAACTTGGCCGGAACATCTTCCAGCAGCACTCTCCGGCTTGCAAACAGAAAAGCATCAGAAACTAAAACGACATAGCCGCGTTTGGCAATTTCATTAGCCCAGGCAAGATCATCATAGTATTCTTTCTGGTGGGATTCAATAACAGGGTGACGCTTGTCAGACGTTCTCGTAATTTTGGTTTTTCCCATGTATTTATTGGCTCCATGGTCATGAAACGCGAGAATGGCCGGCAAAGGTCCGCTGGCATTCTCGGGCTTCAGTAAAATCGCCTCTGTTGGCCGGCCATAAGGCAATTGCCAGCTAAGTTCCTCAATATGTAAACCGTCATATTTGTACTGCTTTTTTACCGTCACCTTAGGTACACCGCCGATATCCGGAATTGCCAGTTTTTCAAGCAGCCGTTGTTTGGCAGCTTCTCTCCATCTTTCAACATTCTGCCATTTATCATTGCGGAAAGAAAAAGCTGGTATTTTATTTTCAATTAAAGAATATGCCCAGGGTCCATATAAACCAATGATACTTAGCTTGCTTTCATCTGTGCTTCCAACTTGAGAAGAAGGTTCAGTTTCGTTTCCGGAGTCCTTTGCATTTACTAATCCATTTAGTACAACTGCCCCTGCAACACCAATCCCTGTAATTCCTGCGATCTTAAGAAAGTTTCGGCGATTATTTTTCATGTCTTGTTGATTTTTAGATACAGTTATATTTCATTCTGACTATATTATTTTTAAGTCTGGGTATGCTAATCTGTACTATGACACCAAATGATCATACAGCAATATAGTAGCTATTTCAGCTGTTTTACAATGTATTAGTCAAAAAAATAGCGAGAACGTTGCCGGAATGTATAAAGCTTTGCTCAATCGGTTAATCAAATATTTCAGCTGGAACAAGTAGGTAAATCCCGCTTAAAATTAAAATAAATACTGCTTTCCTTCTCTCGCAGAAGCATAAATTGCAAGTACAATTTCTACTGCCTTCCGGGCTTCAGTTCCATTGATTTCAAAAGGTCTTCCAGCCTCTATAGATTCGATAAATGCCTCAATATTTTTTTTGTGGGATAAATAGGATATAGCCTTTGGATCTGAGGCACCTCCCCCGCCTTTAATCTCTTTAAATGAATTAAAAATTTGTACATCCTCTTCAGTTTGGTCAGCAAACTGCCATGTCTGAATGGCATTATCCACCAGAATTACAGTCCCCTTAGTTCCGGTTATTTCTATCCGGCGAAACATGCCTGGAAATGAGGCCGTAGAGCCGTAAATTCCGCCTAATGCCTGATTCTTAAATCTAAGGACAGCGGTTGCCGTATCCTCAACTTCAATTGCATGTCCTATTGTTGCCATATAAGCCTGCAATGATTCGATAGGCCCCGCAAGGTATTGAAGCAGATCTATCATATGGATAGATTGATTCATTAAGGCTCCACCGCCATCAAGCGCCCATGTTCCCCGCCACTTACTATTATAATATTCATCACTTCGCCACCAGGGTACATGAACAGACACATAACTGATTATTCCGAAACGGCCTTTATCGATCGCTTCTTTTAGCAAGGGCACCGTGTCATTATAACGGTAATTGAAAATTCCCCCCAGATAAGTGCCGGCTTTTTCATGTGCAGCAATCATTTTATCTATGCGTTCAAGGGATATTTCCATTGGCTTCTCACATAACACATGTTTTCCCTGCCGCGCTGCCTCCACAGCTGGTTCCATATGATTTCCGCTTGGCGTTGCGATGGTTACAATATCTATTTCATCCGACGCAAGCATTTCTGTATAGTTTGCAAAAGCCTTACAATTGTACTTTTCAGCAAATATCTTCGCCTTGGCAGGATCAGAGCTGCAAACACCTGCAAGACCTCCATTTTCTAATTCTTGTATTGCCTTTGCATGAAAATCAGCAATCATACCGGTTCCTATTATACCAAAATTCCAGCTTTTCATATTTCTTAAATAATTTTTTAATTGGTCTTATAAATCGCTGTATTTAAATCCAGAGTCACATAACAACACCACTATTTCTTCGTCAGAATTAGTCTTTTCCAGGTATTTAAGTGCTGCTTTTACATTCGCCCCCGATGAATATCCAACATACAGGCCTTGCTTTAACGCGATTTCCCTGGTCATCTGTTTTACTTCTTCATCGGAAACCAGAATAATCTCGTCCGCCAGTTCCGGTCTCCAGCAGGGTGGCACAAAACCATATCCGGTACCCTGAATTATGTGTTTCGGATCCTGTACTTTTCCTGTTTTTAAAACGGCAGCCAGCTCAGGCTCAACTGCTATACATTTGATATTCCTGTTCTTGCTTTTCAGGTATTCCGAAGTGCCTATAAAGGAGGCTCCCGTGCCAACAGATGCTATAAAAACATCAATGCTGCTTAAATCCTCCCAAATCTCAGGACCTGTCGTTTCAAAATGAGCTTTTAGACCTGAAAAATTATTGAATTGATCGACATAGAAGCCATCTCTTTCTATAGCTATTGTTTTAGCCAATTCTGCCGCAATGGCGATATCCTTTCCTGTAACCATTCCCGGCTTACCGTCTGCCTGCTTGCTTATTACTATTTCTGCACCAAAGGCTTTAAGTAATCTCAGCCTCTCATGACTATTCCCAACCGGCATTACTGCAAGAAATGGATTGCCAAACTGTTTGCATACCATAGCTAATCCCGACCCCATATTTCCGCTCGTCATTTCCACAACAAGCTGCCCCTTCTTTAACCGATCAGAACTATACGCGTCCCTGATTACCTGAAGAGCGGCTCTGTCTTTCAGGCTTCCGCCAGGCTGAAGATATTCAAGTTTACCATATATTCTGCCTGACCCGCTATTTAGTTTATCCAAACACAATAAAGGCGTCCTGGTTATCAGATCTAAAGTATTATCGACAATCATGAGCTTTTATTCAGGTTCGTAATTAGATTTAGCTATTACGCCTGAGACTGAATTACACAGCAAGCGCTGCCTTCGCTACTCTAATAACATTTCCAGATAAAATCTTCAGAATTACATCATCCGGATATCCCATTTGAACCATCCCAACTGTAAAAAGAGGCCAGTTGGTCCAGGACATGCTCTGCACCATTTCAGGGCTCTCCTTAAAATTATCAACAGGCCAAAGCGCTTCCCATCGGGTTCTGCCCTGTGGGGAAGATGGGATTTTCCGGTTTTCCTCTCTGGCAAATTGAGAAGTATATGAAATATCTGTTCCTATTGCTACATGATCGCTGCCAAATTTCTTAACTACATAATCAATGTGTTTCATCATTGCAGCAATGTCTCCTGTCCCGCCCAGAAATCTTGGGATACAGCAAATTCCTATATATCCGCCGGTGTCTGCAATTGCACGAATTACATTGTCTGGTTTTGACCGGATATGATGGTTTACGGAGGCAACTGTAGTGTGACTTGCTACCATTGGTTTTTTGGAAAGTTGTGCAGCTTCGAGACTTGTCTGCCATCCTGAATGAGAAATATCGACAATAACGCCCACCCGATTCATCTCCTTTACAACAGAACGGCCAAAATCACTGAGCCCGCCATTTGCCAGTTCTGCGCAACCATCGCCAATCACATTCCGGCGATTATATGTAAGATGCATCATCCTGATTCCTAATTGAAAGAAAATGCGGATATACCGTAATTCATCTTCAACAGAAATCCAATCCTGAGGTAAAGGAACCCCATTTCCTGTAAAGTAAAGAGCATGGCGATTTTCTTTTTTAGCCTGAATAATTTCTTCCGGTGTAGCTGCTTTTGCAAGAAAATCCCTCAACATATCGGTGGTATAAGTAAAATGTGCAAGGCGCTTTAATAATCGCTTAACATCATTACCTTCTTCCCCAGCATTCTGAATAACGCATGTTACCCCTGATGCTTTCCAGGCGTTTTGAAATTCGTCCCGTTCCCTTTTATCAATAACGAAACGGCTCATAGACATATCCTCCTGCATATCCTGAATTTCTAATTGGGAGGCTTTAGAGTTTATTGCTTCGGTAAGCAGATTACCGTCGTTTGCTGCCCGGGGCATAAAGCCATAGCAGTCGATCACCAAAGAGTTTTTATGCAACTCTAATCCACGCTCTAGCTGCTTTTGACTTGGGTTTAATATACTTCTGGCCTTTTCGAAGTCCAACTTAATCTGTTCATTGATCCCTAACTGTATTTTATCAGGGTTCAGGGAAGATTCTAATCCGGATCGATCAAAATTGTTTGAATTTGAAGGAATACCTCCAAAAACACCTTCACTGGCGAGTGCCAAACCCGCCAGGCCTGATATTTTTAGAAAATCTCTGCGTTTATTTTTCATGGTACAATTAGGTTTAAAGGTTTATACCCACGGGAATTGGATCCGGCTGTCCTGGTTGAAACCGGCTTCAACACCGATTTACAATTTGCCGTAAACGAGAACAATCCCGGGTTGCGGGATTGTTCTTTTTCTTATTTAATATTTAGCTGCAAATTCATCGGTATAAGCATTAATCTGTGCATCGCTAAGATGCGTACCTGAATTAATGATAATCCGGTATCTTAATGTCAATGTCTGACCTGCAGGAATGACATGGTTCAATTCCTGTTTGCCTACAGTAAAATCCTTCACACCAAACGGGTTTGCTGCAAATAGTCCGTAGCCACGGGCGTGCCAGTAGGTGGGATAGCTTAGATTTTTAGGATGGTCAGCAATAACGAGGGAGATTTTTTCATCTCCTATATTGCCATAAAGATCCATCCATCTCGCACGCTTGCCCCAAACTGCTTCGCCAGTTACCCCTTCACTACTTTTAAAGTTGCCGGTTACCCCTTCATTGGACATCTTTTTCACTGTTGTTGTCCCGCCATTTGCCTCAGTTAATACCACATCATCCTTGGAAGGCAATTCGAGCTGCCGTGCAACACGAATACCGAAACTACCCTCTTTTGTATCCTTCATGGTGACTTCACCTCCACTGGCTCTAAGAGTTGTAATGCGGTCAATAATGCGTGTAGAGCCCTTTGCTATAAAGTGAAATTCGGTTGTTTCGGCAAGTAATTCCTGTCCCTGAGGGTCAATCCAGCTTGCTGTTGTTTGTAACGAACCTTCACCCAAACCATCAGTCATCTTCTGAATGCCTGAATGTTTGATCTGGCCACCATTAACATTGCGCTTACCTTCTGAACCATTACCCCAGAAATCATAACCATTTACAATGCCATAGTTTAGCCAGTTACCTACCTGATGAATGTGATCCCGTCTTTCACCCTCTCTCGGGTTAAGCGGGAAGCCTCTTGTCACAGGGGTGCCGGTTGAAGCCAATAACGGGTAAAGTATCGGCTTATACACATTATCTGGCCACATGTAAGAGGTAAACAGCTTGCCATCAACCATCACGTCGACTTTTTTATCGGCTTCATTCTTAATAAACTTAACTGTCTGATCATTCTGCCCTTGCTTCTGGGCAGTGCAGCCGATAGCTCCTGTGAGGATAATACCTGAAATTATTATTGCATTTAATTTTATTTTCATTTTCAAAATTTTGAATTCGTCTAAATTTTAACCAAGGCCGTCATCAGTCTAAACTTCTGAGGGAACTATATATGGATGGCGATATACCCTGCTTAACATAGTATCAGCCTCAGGATCATTCGCAAATTTTTCATAATCGCCCATAAACTTCAGTTCGCGGCCAAGCCTGTAGGATATATTTGCAAGGAAAGGCACTGCTGATGAATAATGACCTTCGCTGATATCACAATGAAGAGTTTCGTGTTTACCGGTTTTGATGGCGTCAAGGAAATTAACAAAGTGTTCCGTATTGCTTGATCCGGTAAGACTAGCGACTTCCTTACTGGCTACTTTAGAGCCCGCGAATGGTTCTTTCTCCTGTTTCCTGAATGCCCTCCAGGTATCGCCGTCTATCTCAAGATATCCGTCATTACCATAAAAGATATTCCCTACCTTGATGCCAAGGCCGGCTTCAGCATTTGAATATCTGCCTCTGGTTTCAAACTCCAGGATCTTCCCATCATGATATTTTGCTACAGAAATTTGTGTGTTTGGAGTTTCCTGAGCACATTCGGAAGGATCGATACCATAGATACCGCCGCTTGAAAAAATAGACACCGGATGCTCATTTTTATTCAATCCCCAGCGGGCAACATCAAATTGATGCGGTCCCTGGTTTCCGGTATCGCCGTTGCCGGTATCCCAAAACCAATGCCAGTTGTAATGACCACGTTTTTCATTATATGCACGATAAGGAGCCGGTCCCAGCCAACGGTTGTAATGCAGGGTGGCTGGCGGGATACTGTCTTTAGCAATTCCAAATGAATCACGTGGTTTAATACACAAACCTCGCGCGACATTCACTTCACCAATACCTCCATCATGAAGAAATTTCATTGCCTCCATCACATTCGGGATCGAGCGGTTCTGAAATCCCACCTGAACACGTACATTATATTTTCGGGAAGCCTCAATCATCTTCCTGCCTTCCCAAATATTATGGGATGATGGCTTTTCAACATATACATGCTTCCCTGCCTGGCAGGCCCAGATAGTTCCAAGGGCATGCCAGTGGTTGGGTGTTGCAAAGGATACGGCATCAATTTCCTTATCATCAAGAACTTTACGCATATCCCATTCGGTTAGCGGTCTACTACCAGTCTTTTCGACAACAGTTTTTGCTCTCGGATCAAAAAATTGCTCGTCAACATCACAAAGGGTTTTCAGACGCACGTTGTGACTGTTTTTTAAGTCACACCAAGCGTTAATATGAGAAACACCCCGACCTTTGATACCAATAACCGCTACATTAATACGATCATTTGCACCTATAATCGATGCATAGGATTTTGCACTAAAACCAATACCGCCTATGGCTAATCCGGTTCCGCCTATCAGGCTCTTTTTAATAAAATCTCTTCTTTGAGTCATGTTAAATGTTATTAAAATTTTTTTCTAAGACAAAAACTAAACCTTTACTTTTGTATTTCCTCCCTCTGATATAGCTATATCAAGGGGCTTGTTGGCTTTCCAGGAACCGGCAGTGAAATCAGGAATCTTTATAGTCGCCTGATTAGCTACCGACCATTCTGTTAATGGCCCAATAGCGCTCCACAATGCGGCATCGTAAACATCCTGATCAAGCGGAAGACCATTCCGCAAACAATCTATTGTACGCCAATCCATTAAAAAGTCGCCACCCCCATGAGCACCTACTTCCCTGGCTATTTCACCAAGTTTCTTCACAATACTTGGTTCATACTTCTTTTCCAGTGCCTTGAATTCTTCATCAGTAATCCATTTTTGAGCATCTGACCCTCTCCATGTTTCAGGAGTAGCTTCGCGTGCGACAGAAATTTTTTCTACTGGAAACTGGATCGCCGTAGCTTTAGTTCCGCTGATCACTAATCCATCTGATTTAGGACGGGGTGAAGTAACATCATGCTGCAACATGATTGTGCGGCCCATACTTGTGCGTATAGTAGTGGTATTCATGCTGCCTCTGAAAGGCTTATCAACAAACTCTTTATAGAAATCATCTTTGCTTGCAAGCTTTTTGGCCAGATCATTCATCATGAAATCATTACCAGACACTGAAACCAGGTACTCAAGTTTATCTCCCCTGTTGATGTTCATTACCTGCGCAATTGGCCCCAGTCCATGGGTGGGATACAGATTTCCATTTCTGCCGATATTTTCTTTTAAACGCCATTGCTCAAAGTATTTATCCTTAGCAAAATGGCCATAAAGCAAATGATGAATATAGGCTCCTTCCCCATGTATGATCTCACCAAAAAATCCCTCACGGGCAAGGTTCAGCATCAGAAGTTCATAAAAACCGTAACACGCATTTTCCATCATCATGCAGTGCTTTTTGGTTCGTTCAGATGTTTCCACCAGCTGCCAGCACTCTTCCACCGTTTTTGCAGCCGGGACCTCTACACAAACATGTTTACCATGATTCATCGCATACAGTGCCATTGGAGTGTGGAGTTCCCATGGTGTTGCTATAAATATCAGATCAATATCGGTACGCTCACATACTTTCTTCCAGTCATCTTTACCGGTATAGGTGTCAGGCTTGAAGCCAGTCTTTTGAATTCTTTTCTTTGCTGACTCTAACCTCTCTGGGCGCAGATCACATAATGCCTTAATATCAACACCCTCTAAGATGCTCACCTGTGCAAGATGGGCTGGACCTCTGTTGCCTAAACCGATAAACCCAATTCTTACTACATCTAATTTCGGTGCAGCATAACCTGACATATTAAAATGCTGGAAATGTGCTTTCTGATCAAGTGCAGATTTATTGTTTTTTTCGGGTTCTGCAGCAAAGCCATTCAGAACGCCGGCTCCGGCTACGGTAAGCCCAGCCATGCCGGTAAATTTTAAGAAATCCCTGCGTTTATTTTCCATTGAATTTGTTTTTTATTACCTCGTTATTAGTATCTAGTATTTTAATGATTTTTAAGCCTTACCTGCCTCGGCATTCCAGGGATCTATCTGACGCAGATTTTTAGAAGCCAGTGCCTGATAGCAATCCGGAAGATCAAACTCTTTAAGTACCCCTGGCAATAAGGCTGACAAAGGCCAATTGTAATCTTCATTTTCAGCAATATCCGTGTAACTTGTAAGGGCGTTTTTTAAAGTGACTTGTTTGACATATTCGGACAACAAACCTGCAAAAGTTGCCGGTATTGCACCCCAGCCTCTGGCAACCAAGTGTATTTCTGTATGACCGTATGATTTAAGCCAGCCGATAATACTTAGTACATCAAATGTCTTTTGACCCACGTAAGGATAATCTAACATATTGCTGTGGGCAGCATAGAAATAGTCATTACCATAAGGTTTAAGGAAATCATCATTACAGGTATTGGGTTTTGATTCGCCAATACCCCTGACGTCGCAGGCAAAAATGGCAGAATTCGGCTCTGCGAGAATTAGTTCTTTTAATGTAGCATCATTACGCAATTCATCATCTGCCGAATGATGCGAAACATATAATACCGCCCGCTTTAAACCTACGGGAGGGCGAGAAAGAAGTGGCGTGTCGCTTAAACGGTAAACAAGAGCAAGTATCGAGGGCTCTGTCTCTATAGCATATGTACCGGCAAATTTTTTCGGATATTGACGATCTGCTGATGGCCTTAAAATGCGGAAGTTCGGGACACCGCCAGAAGCTGGAAGTTTTAGATTAGAAATAACAGCTTTTTTTAATGAATCTATCTCCAAAGCACGTCTCTTCTTTTTCAATGATTCCGAAGACTGCTTAGTAAACGAGAAAACTGTACGGGACTTAAGCCCACCTACCTGTCCGTTTGGTGTACACCAAAGCGCTTCTTCCTTTTCCAGGCTTAATACCGGTTCTGCCTTCGTGCTCCCATTCCTGGTCGCCTTATTGAACCATTCATACATCGCTTCGCGATTATGCTGTGAATACCCGTGATATTCAGGTCCAATGAACAGAGCGGCATTGTCTTCAGCTCCTAACCATTTATATAGCTTTTTCATTCTTGACAAGGACCTTTCCGCGCCTCTTACATCGAAATAGTCTTTTTCCTGATCTAATATCATAACCGGCTTTGGAGCCATAGCAGCAACAAAATCCGAATGGTCCAATCCCAAACTAAGAGCCGCAGGAGGGCATTGTTCCATATCGGCTGGCAACTCATTTTGGAGGTTTTGCCCAAATCCAACTATAAAACAACTCGGTGCCGCCATACTGAGGCGGCGTTCCACCCCGCACAGCCAGGTTGCTTGCGTACCACCGCCGGAGTTTCCGGTCACGCCTATTTGTTTGGCATTTACTTCCGGCCTTGTTAACAGGTAGTCGACACACCTTATCGCATCCCAGGTAAGCCAAGTGCTTAATGCCTCTCCGGTAAGGACCATCTGGCTGCCCGCATAATTATGTTCCGGTACACCAATGCCACGTTGCGGCTTTAGTTCAGTAGAAAGATATTGTATCCTTTCGCCCTGACCAATAGGATCAAAAATTAATACTATGTAGCCCTTCCTAGCAAGCCCCTGCGCAAAGGATTGATATATAGGAGTGGCCTTCCCCGGATCCCCATGGCCGCATGTGCCTATTATCGCTGGAAGCGGAGTTTTTGGACCCTTTGGTATATAGAGGTTTGCTGTAACCAAAAAACCGGGACGGCTTTCAAAAATTACATTTTCAATTTTATAAGCATCCCGGTCCAGGGTACCCGTAGTGCGGGCATTTAATGGGGTTTTGTCTGGCCAGGGACCTAAACATTTTTGGATTTTTCCTTGAATCTCACGAACATACGCTTCTGCGTCACTTTTCGACTGGAGCGCGGCACGACGTTTATCAGATACTTGTTCGATTTGACGAAAACGATCAAGGAAATATTCCTGTACCATCCGCGGGAACCGGTTTAAAGGACTAATCGAAGTAGAATCCGCAACCGCGCCAAGGCTTTGCTTATCCACTTGTTCTCCATAAGATGGAATAACATTGGCTCCAGTCAAGCCAATACCTGCTATACCTGCCAGTTTTATAAAGTCCCTGCGATTGTTCTTCATGTGTATAAAGCTTAATTTTTAATTGAAGATAGTTTCACCCTTCTGCCCGGTTAAGGATCTAAGCTTAGCAAACTCTCTTTGATATTCTTTTAAGCTATCCCCGCTAACCTTCACACCAGACATCGTTACCGGGTTGATGATTCGGATATTTTTGCCGCTTAATGCTGCTGCAAGCGATACATCACCCCAGTTTAGAAATCCCGGAAGGTGAATGCCCATACTGAAATAATCAACGGAGCCGTTTTTATCAAATAAGTAGCTCAAAGGAGCATCACGTAGGATAATTTCGTCCGCATTTCCTCCCGTTGCAGCTAAAAACAAGGCTGCCAGGCCGGCTTCTTTACTGCCGTCTATACTCACCTTTTGGGCTCGATACTTAGATTTAAGAAAATCGCTAACCACATTAAGCTCTTTTACCCATTCACCTAATATCGTTTTTCCCAACCATAACTCCGCACGTGACTGAGTATGAAGCACCATGCTTTTGTTACCCTTATTTTCCTTGGATGAGGAGGCCTCACCTGTACCCGACAGGTCAGCAATCACGATTCCCTGACCCTTCTTTTTCAGGTCATCAATCAAATCCATTGAAATGGTCTTTTTCCCAGCCGGATTGCTAATGATCATATATCCAAGAGCCGGATTTGCAGGAGGGAATAGTAACACAGGGATCAGTTTATTATCGGAGGTTTCTAAAGCCATCCGTTCCCAGCCATCCAGAGCCGAAAATTGATGGACATTAAGGAGACTTGATCGGTCATTTATCCTTAAAATGTTGCGTAATTCCTTTTGCTTAACAGCGGCGTCGAAAGACCGTAATCCCAGATACGACGCCCTTAATTCATTTCCCCGGCGTACACTGTACTCCGCCGTAGTTTGTACTCCCGGATCACGCTTGCCAATGGTCGGATAAACCAATAGCTGCTGATTAGGCAGAGTCTCAAAAGGAATTTCCTTTTTGGGAGCGCCCGTTCCGATTCCCTTTAAGTGAAGATCAAGCCACCCAAGCATTACTTCGCGGTTCTCCGGCCAGTAACCGTGCGTCTTATCCAAAACGAGCTTACTTATATTGTTTTCAACCCCAAGCATATTAAACACGGGTTGGGCGTTATTGAAACTCCTGAACATTTCAGTGGATAAAAAGGTAGGATTATCTACAATAATATTGGACATTTTGATTGCACGCGGTGCAATGAGAGCAAGAACTCCTGCTTGTTCTGTAAAGGTTAATCCATCCGTAAGGAGCTCGCAAATACAATTTGAACGCATAACACATGATTCGAAAGTACCTACACTAACTACAGGCAAAGACGCTTTAACTCGTTCATCGATTGCGGATAGCCACATCGTTTGATTACCGCCCCCACTTGCACCTGTTGCTCCAATGTTCTTTGCATCGACATAAGGCAGTGAACTCAAAAGATCCACCCCCCTTATGTTATCAGAAATCTGAACTCCGTTTAAAGATTCGCCAATATTAAGGAGGGATGCGCCGAGATTGGCACCATGGTATTCATCTTTTCCGTGTGTTGCTGTTCTCTCGCCAGCTCCCCAGGCATCTATATTCAGAGCCACATAACCGTTAAGGGCTAAGGTTTGGCCTATTGCCTGAAAGGATTCGTATAAACGGCCTCCTGGCCAATGGCCGTGCATGATAATAACAGCAGGGAACGGACCTTTGCCTTCCGGAACATATAAATTTGCTGTAGCATAAACACCGGGGCGGGTTTGAAAGGCAATGTTTTTGATATTATAGCCCTTCATCTGAACTGACCCTGTTTCCCTGATATTTAAAGGAAGATCATGGTTAACAATAAGACCGGTTTTTTGAATGATAGTGTTCTTAAGATCCGTCCGGTATGCATTCCACTCTTGTTGATTATCCGGTAATTGGTGCGTTGGGAAGAGTAAAACTGCCTGAGCCCTGAGTCTGCTTTCAATCAAATCAGCATGATTTTTGGCCAAAACATAGGGCAGGCTATCGGCAGCTAAAATATTTTCTTTAATATGCTCGCGCGGACTTGAACTCGCTGCAGAGAAGGAAAAACTTATAAGTAATAAAAGGATACTAATCTTTTTCAATTTTAACATTCGCGCCTTCTTTAAGGAATTATCAATTGAGTGATACCGTCAAATTATTTAGTTTCCGTTGCCTGATTTAAAGCCTTTAACTAAACTATTTATCTTAAAATAACAAATGATCAGGACACTGAAAGTTGAACCTTCCAATGTCCTGATCGTTTTCTAGTTAGGGTAACCCGGGTTTTGGGTTAATTTAGGATTCTTTTGTCTCTCATATGCCGGTATGGGAACCAGATAGTTTTTCTCAAAAAACGCGCGCTGCTGGAAGTCGATGACGGTATAGGTTTTTACTCCCGTAGTAGGATTTTTGACAACTGCCATTCTTCTTGCTGGAACATTAAGAACCTGTGGTGCAATTTTCCATCGGCGTACATCAAAATAGCGATGCTCTTCAAAAGCCAATTCTATTCTCCGTTCCTGTTGAATCCTGGCTAATAAAGCAGGTCCGCTTTCAGTTACAGGGGGCATATTAACACTTGGCCTGCTTCTAACTTTATTTACATACTCTCTAGCGACAGGTTCGTTGCCCAGGTTAAACATGGCTTCAGCATAATTAAGCAATATCTCACCGTAACGAATAAATGTCCAAGGGGTACTTCCAATATTAACTCCACCTGGATTTGTTATAGTTTCATCAAGGAATTTTCTTTGGTAATATCCGGTCTGGGTAGAATTCCAAGGCTGTGATGAGCCTTCGTTGGAATCCTGACCGCCTGGAAGGAAAGTTTCAACAGTACGATGTTTGAACGGGGACCCATCATAAAGAATGGAAGCGTAGAACCTAGGGTCCCGGTTGACGTATGGATTTTGAGGATTATATGCTGGGTCGTTCTTTGGAAGTTTCCCATTTAAGGTTTCATAATCATC
>NZ_JBASJU010000197.1:0-8309 GCF_049655485.1 Daejeonella sp. | reverse complement strand
CCATATAAATGATCTTTCTTCTAAGAATTATAGCGAGCTCTATAATATTAATTCACCCGACTTTGTCATGCTTTTTATCCCTATAGAATCCTGCTTCAGCATCGCGGTTCAGAAAGATGGAGAGTTGTTTAATTTTGCATGGGATAAACGGGTTGTAATAGTAAGTCCTTCTACTCTCCTGGCTACACTGCGAACCATTGCAAGCATCTGGAAACAGGAGCGCCAGAATAGAAATGTCATGGAAATTGCGCGTTTAAGCGGAGAAATGTATGATAAGTTCGTAGGATTTATTGGAGATATGGACGGTATCGGAAAAAATATAAAACAGAGCCAGGATGCTTACGAACGTGCGCTGAATAAGCTCTCAAGTGGCAGAGGCAATTTGACTACAACGGCCGAAAAGATAAAAAAACTTGGGGCTAAGGCAGGAAAGCAGCTGGACCATCGATTACTTATCGATGAAGATGAATAAAAATGGCAGATTTTAGATTTACTCCATGGAATTCTTTAAAGAATTCCAGCCCTGGGCTTTAATAGGATGAACTTTTTCCGACTTTGAAATAAGGTTACATCCCGCAGAAGCTTCAGTAATATGGCCGATGATAGAGATATCCGGGTTATTTCTAACCTTTTCAAAATCTGACTGCTTAATGGTAAAAAGTAGTTCATAATCCTCACCCCCATTTAAGGCACAAACAGTGGGATCAATACCAAAATCCCGGGCTGTATCATAGGTCATTGGGTCAATTGGAATTTTTTCCTCATAAAGATTACAGCCCTTGTTTGATTGTTTACAAATATGAAGTATTTCGGATGCAAGACCATCTGAGATATCAATCATAGAAGTTGGCTTAACTTTCATCGACTTCAGCACTTCCACAATATCCTTTCGCGCTTCGGGCTTTAATTGCCTTTCAACAATATAATCTTTTCCTTCCAGATCTGGCTGTATATTAGGGTTTTCAAGAAAAATATTCTTCTCCCGCTCCAGTAATTGCAAACCAATATAAGCTCCACCCAAGTCGCCAGACACGCATAAAAGATCTCCTTCACTTGCCCCGTTGCGATAACAAATGTCCTTCTCATCAGCGTATCCAATACTGGTTACACTTATAATTAAGCCTTGTTTTGACGATGTAGTATCCCCTCCTACCAGGTCTACTTCATATTTTTCACAAGCTACACTTATTCCCTGATATAGTTCCTCAACCGCCTCCAGAGGGAATTGGCTTGATATTCCGATCGACACCGTAACTTGTGTTGCTATACCATTCATAGCATATATATCACTCAAATTGACTTGTATAGCCTTATATCCCAAATGTTTTAAGGGTGTGTAGGCCAGATCAAAATGGATGCCTTCTAACAAAAGGTCAGTTGAAATAAGTGTCTTTTTTCCTTCGAAACTGAGCACAGCTGCATCATCTCCGATGCCTTTTAAAGATGATTTATTCTTTACTTCGAAGTTTTTAGTGAGATGATCTATCAGACCGAATTCGCCCAATTGCTCAATTTCGGTACGTCCTTTATTTTCAAACATGATTTTCTTTAAACTACAAAGGTGCTAATTTACTTTGGAGAATGGATTCTTTTCTAAGTCGAACACCCGTTTAGAGTTTAGGCAATTTGTAAAGTGTCTTCAGCTTTTTATATTCTGACTGAGGAACCTGAACCAGAAGAGGATTTTTAGATTTGTCAAGAAAACCTATCAACTTTAGAATATTAGCTTCAGTCATCGCAGTGCACCCGGCAGTTGGTGCTGTACTTTTACTCCAGATGTGCATAAAAATACATGATCCATTACCTGGGATGGCCGGATCAATATTGTAGTCGACAAATATCCCAAACTTGTAAACATCGCTTTTCATGCGCATGGTTTCAGCAGACGTCCAATCCTTTTTTACAGTATCCAACTTAACTATTTGGTTGTAATAAGCCGATTTGACGTCATCTACACAAAATGTCGTCTGATCCACTACCAGCGCGCTCATTTTCGAAGATATAGCCTGGTAACCGAAGAGCCCGGTGAGTTTAAAAATCCCGGCAGGAGCCTTACCATCACCCTCTTTCTTTGTCTTCCCTCTATTCAGAGTTTGATCGTGAAGGCCATTTCCCCAGGCAAGACCGCTTCTTCCGGTTACAATTGGTATATTCACAAGAACCGGTGACCATTTGTTGGCTTTCCATTCATAGGTATTCATCTTACCATCTATACTGTTCCACCCGTTGGTAGTAACAATAACAAGCTGATCAGTTTTTAATTTATGGTGAATATCCTGGGTTTGCCAAAAAAAGAAATTTAATAGTATGAGAAAAATCGCAATCATCACGCAGTAAGTACAGCCTTTTTAAGCCAATTTCTTCCTTCTGTGAACCGAGTAACCATCATAGCGGAGACCGTATCGCCACAAGCATTTAAAAGCGTTGCCATGGGATCCACAAGCGTGCCTATGATCATCACAACAGGAAGCATTTCTATCGGGAAATTGTATACCGTCATCACGAGGATTTCACCGATATAACCGCCGTTAGGTATCCCACCTTCAACTGTACTGACGATAATGGTGATGCCTAGCGCCATAACAATGGTATAGGGATCTATAAAATCTCTTCCCATGATGGCAAAAACAGCTGCTATTTTTATAATTGATGAGATGCTTGATCCATCTTTATGGAGGGGAGCACCTAATGGGATGGCGAGATTAGCAATATGATCCGGAACTTTCATGGCTTTTACTGCAGCCAGGTTTGCTGGTATAGTTGCAACACTACTACAGGTGCTCAGAGCAGTGAATGATGGGATAATATTATTTTTCCAGTAAATGTTAACACCGGGGATGCCTCCTGCTATAAATGCATAGAAACTAAAGAATACGATGAAATAGAATAGGCTTAATCCATAGTAAATTGCCATCGAATGGGCATAAGTTCCGAATAACTGAGGACCGAACACCCCAATTTGGTAGGCAAAATATGCACCTAAACCTATTGGAGCAAGTTTCATGATTAATATGAGTAACTGCTTCATTACCTCATCTCCACCAGTTAAAAACTTTTTAAAGGGCTCCCCAGTTTCACCTGAACGCGAAGTAGCAAAACCAACCAGAAATGAAAAAATTATAAAGGCAAGCATGCTTTTACGCGACAGGAGTTCGTAAAATTCATTTACCGTTAATAAACTGGCCGCCTGTTCTCCAAAGCTTTGAGGTTTTAGCTCTTCAGCAATTTCGGCAACAGTTTCAATGTTTTGCGGTAGTGGGAACATCGATACTGCAAGAACGGTCAAAATTGCTGATATCAAAACAGTTCCAACGAAAACAGAAAACATTACAAGCATAACCTTACCCATTTTCTTCGTTTTGTCTATATTGGCTATTGAAGAGGCTATGGCGAAGAAAATGAGGGGAATAACCGCGGTGAAAAGAAGATTTAAAAAAATGTCCCCAATTGGTTTTAGAACTTCAACTTGCTTTCCTAACAATAATCCCAGAATGGTACCTGAAATAATTCCAATAAGCAGTAATATTATACTCCTGTAATTCTTAAAAAAATCCGTCCTACTAAAATTCATTAAAGGCCGAGTTTAGAAGAAATTTCCAGCATACGTTCGATTGGTTTTCTAGCTTTAATTATCACATCCATAGGTATAGTTACTTCCGGCAATCCATTTTTTAAACATAGATAAAGTTTCTCTAGAGTATTTCTTTTCATATGCGGGCAGTCATTACAAGCGCAGGCGTTATTAGGCGGTGCGGGAATAAACACCTTACCAGGATTAGCCTTTTCCATCTGGTGAATAATTCCACTTTCTGTCGCAACTATAAATACGTTCGCAGGATCATTTATAGTGTATTTTAATAATCCAGTTGTGGAGCCTATATAATCTGCCATTTGAAGCACAACTTCTTCACACTCCGGATGAGCTATGAATTTAGCTTCCGGATGCCTTGCTTTTAATTTCAAAATACGCTGCTGAGAGAAAATTTCGTGTACCATGCATGCCCCATTCCACAATACCATTTCCCTCCCCGTCTTTTTAGCTACCCAAGCTCCTAAATTTCTATCGGGTCCAAAAATTATCTTCTGGTCCTTTGGAAGACTTTCCACTATTTGTACTGCATTGGATGATGTACAAACTATATCACTTAAAGCTTTTAATTCCGCCGTACAATTTACATAAGTTATTACCAGATGGTCGGGGTACTTCTCTTTAAACTTAGCGAAAAGCTTCGGAGGACAACTATCTGATAAAGAACAACCTGCTTTTAAATCAGGGAGAAGAACTTTTTTATCCGGGGATAATATTTTTGCTGTTTCCGCCATAAAATGCACACCAGCAAAAACAATTATGTCAGCATCAGTTTTAGCCGCTTCCTGTGATAAACCCAGACTATCTCCAATATAATCTGCTATATCCTGTATATCAGGTTCCTGGTAATAATGAGCAAGTATAACAGCATTTTTTTCTTTTTTTAATCGGTCTATTTCGTGAAAAAGATCCAGCGCCGGATCAATTGGTTCATCAATAAAACCTTTAATATTTAGTTCTTCGAAGGTATTCATTTATCAACTATTCAATAATTACTATTTAATATTTTAAATAAAGTCTATTGTTTATTAGCGTGTTGGTTATGTTAGAAAATCATCTCACAATATTTTGAAATAATTATTTTTAATTAATTATCAACAATATCTCCACATATATTTGCAGCTAAGTATTTGATTATTAGATAATTTATTTAACCTAATATATTTTCAATATTTTATATGTGTAGTTTTTATGCTTAGTTAAAAGTGGAATACTTTTGGGATTTGTCTTAAAACTATTTCAAAAATAAGCTAAAATCATTTCAAACGCTTTACTTATTAGTCTGTTTATAAATTATTCAACTACTATTACCACTAAATTAACATCTTTGACTTAGTTGTTAACAGTATATATTACTAAACGTATATTTTAATATTTATTGATGAAGAGTGTTGATTTCCTTGTTGTAGGATCGGGTATTGCTGGACTTAGTTTTGCACTTAAAGCGGCCAAATATGGTAAGGTTCTGATAGTTACCAAAGCGAACGAAGATGAGTCAAATACAAAGTATGCCCAGGGTGGTGTTGCTGTAGTTGTGGATAAAGAGGAAGATTCCTTCGATAAACATATAGAAGATACATTAATCGCTGGTGATGGTTTATGTGATAAGCGAATTGTAGAAATAGTAGTTACGGAAGGTCCTGCACGAATTGAAGAAATTATAAAGTACGGGACTAGCTTTGACAAGACACATAATGGAATATTTGATCTTGCTAAAGAGGGTGGTCATTCGGAAAGTCGGGTTTTACATTATAAAGATATTACAGGGTTTGAAATAGAAAGAGCCCTGCTTGAAAAAATACATAAGGATCCTAATATTGAGATATTAACACATTATTTCGCTGTTGAATTAATTACTCAGCATCACACAGGTGAGTTTGTTGATAAGCGTTCAGAGGATATCCAATGTTATGGAATCTATGCCTTGAATACGGCAAGCGGTAGAGTGGAAAAGTTTTTATCAAAGGTTACACTGATGGCTTCTGGTGGAGCGGGACATATTTACTCAACAACTACTAATCCGATAATAGCGACCGGGGATGGTATTGCGATGGTTTATAGAGCTAAAGGGAAGGTAAGAAACATGGAATTTATTCAGTTCCATCCTACTGCTTTATATAATCCGGGAGAGTATC
This sequence comes from Daejeonella sp., assembly GCF_049655485.1. Classification (GTDB taxonomy): domain Bacteria; phylum Bacteroidota; class Bacteroidia; order Sphingobacteriales; family Sphingobacteriaceae; genus Daejeonella. The sequence continues at coordinate 2,585 of NZ_JBASJU010000197.1, read as the reverse complement.
CTTCTTTTTTGATTTCAGAAGCTGTAAGAGGTTTTGGCGGTGTATTGAAGACCAGGAATGGGGATGAGTTCATGCAAAACTATGACGAGAGGGGATCTCTGGCGCCTCGTGATATTGTGGCTCGGGCGATTGACGCGGAAATGAAGAAGTCGGGTGATGATTTCGTTTATCTTGATATACGACACCGCGATAAAGCAGATATATTGTCTCATTTCCCCAATATTTATGCTAAATGTCTAAGTATAGGGCTGGATATGACCAAGGATCTTATTCCTGTTACACCGGCGGCTCATTATATGTGTGGCGGTATCCTTGTGGATGAGTTTGGTCTGTCCTCTATACACCGTTTGTATGCCTGTGGTGAATGTTCCTCAACGGGATTGCATGGTGCTAATAGGTTAGCGTCTAATTCTCTTTTGGAAGCCCCTGTGTTCGCTCATAGAATATATGAAGACGCCATAAAGAAATTCGAAGCTTACCAAGTTCCCGATAATGTCCCTGAATGGGATGAAACTGATACCCGGCTATCAAATGAAGATATTTTGGTTACTCACAATCTTCGTGAAACGCAAAAGGTTATGAGTGATTATGTAGGTATTGTTCGTTCTGATTTCAGACTCGAAAGGGCTTTGAGAAGATTAGGTTTGCTTCATGAAGAGACAGAAAGTTTTTATAAGAAAACTACCTTGTCTGTTAAATTGTGTGAGCTGCGGAATGTAATTCAAAACGCCTACCTGGTGATTAAATCGGCCATGTTGCGGAAGGAAAGCAGAGGGTTGCACTATACGACTGATTATGTGGCTCACGCCCAGGAACCCCATGATACTATTTTATAAATTGTAATTATGCCTGTAATACTTCCTGTTAAAGATGTTTATCCAACCCTGGGTTCAAAATGCTTTATCGCTAAGAATGCAACTATTGTTGGTGATGTAGTTCTGGGTGACAATTGTTCAGTGTGGTTCAATGCCGTAATTCGCGGTGATGTAAATTATATTCGCATTGGTGATAACACGAATATTCAGGATGGTGCGATAATACATTGCACGTACCTCAAAGCAGGTACTGATATTGGTAATAATGTTTCAATTGGACACAACGCACTGGTTCATGGTTGTAAAGTGCATGACCATGTATTGATCGGGATGGGTGCGATTGTAATGGATAATGCAGTAGTTGAGGAGTTTTGTATTATTGCCGCAGCCGCTGTTGTTCTGGAAAACACCATATGTGAATCGGGATTTTTGTACGCGGGTATACCGGCAAAGAAAATTAAACCTTTAAGTCAGGAACAACTAGAAATGTTAAAGATGCTTCCACAGAATTACATTATGTATTCTGAATGGTTTATTCCTGATTCGGTTTAGGGATTGTTAGCGTTTCTTCTAAATCCCAGTTGGGCCTTAAGGATATAGTTTGATCGAAGGTCCAGGTCTTTTCTGGATGTTGTAAAGTATAAACGTCTCCTGTATCCCAAATACCATTATTATTATTATCGTATATTACTCTTATCCGGTACTTTCCTGTGGGATAAGTTAAATAGTTCAAAGTAGTGTTTTTGCTTATTTGATCTTGCCTCAATATTTTTTCATCTTCGCTCATCCATTGAACAATATAATTTTTTGCTGTATCTGGAACAGTAATATTAATGGACATGTTTCCGTAATTGTCTTCCGTGTTGAGCCCAAATTTTTTAATAAAAAGTTTGGATTTGTTACCGTATGTATCTGTGAAAGCATTTTCATCTGCCCGTAATATATATTCTTTATCTAGTTTCCATGGATATTTAAGTTCGTAAGTGCGATTCGACACAGTTTGTTTGGTAAGTTGAAATTTCACCGCTAGGGAATCCTCCATAAGCGTAATTTTAGATTCGTACGCTGAGCTGATTGGTGACGATAGTCTAAGGAGAATATCGGTTTTTGGTTTCAATTTATTACCTACTGTATTGTCAGATACAATTACAGCGCGGTTGTATTCATCCCTTTTAGCACGCCGTAGAATTACGGTATCGAGCGGAATGCCGTCATCACTTATAGATACTTTCAAAGAATCGAATGTTATTTCCGGGAGCCAGATCCAAGCACTATCCCTGGTATTACTTATCTCAGCTGTTTTTAATTCGTTTAGGGCGATTGGGTCAATTATATCGATTGAAGGCTTTAAAAGTGACTTATTAAATGTTAGTAGTATCCTGCCATCATTTTCAATCTTTCTTTCAGAAACGGAGAAATTTTTTGGTACAGCCTTAAATATCTCCAGACGTATATTTTCTATGTTTTTGTTTAAAAGCAGGGTATCTTTTAGAAAGCCTATTTGTTCATTTTGGCCGTTGTAAATCCTATCCCCACCTCCCGGTTCGCTTAGTGCATAAATTCGATATCGATCTTCTCTCAAGTTTTTCAGATTGAAATTCCCGGAAGTATCTGTACTCGTAAAGAACGAGGCTCTTTTTTTCCCAAAGAGGGAATCCCTGCTTACCGGAAGTATGAATACCGTTACGTCTTTTAGTTTTTCCTTTGTCAGAGAACTAATGACTGTACCGCTTAATGAAAGTGAATCGATTTGATTACCCGTTGCGAACA
>NZ_JBASJU010000196.1:0-2119 GCF_049655485.1 Daejeonella sp. | reverse complement strand
GGTATAGGGTTCAAAACATTCATTATTACCCAGTATTTGAGATGTAGAAGCAGTTGGCATTGGAGCAACCAACAGGGAGTTGCGTACACCATGGTTCATTACATCAAGCCGAAGATTTTCCCAATCCCAACGCTCGCTTGCCGGTTTTACGTCCCACAGATCAAATTGGAATTTACCTTGCGAAAGAGGCGACCCTTTAAATGTTTCGTAAGCGCCTTCTTTGATGGCTAGGTCTTTAGAAGCTGTCATGGCGGCAAAGTAAATAGTCTCAAAGATCTCTTTGTTCAGCTGCTGCGCCTGATCACTTTCAAAAGGCATACGAAGCAATATGAATGCATCGGCTAAACCCTGAACTCCTAACCCAATGGGTCTGTGGCGTAAGTTTGAATTGCGGGCTTCATCAACAGGGTAATAGTTGTGGTCGATGATCTTATTGAGATTTAGAGTGACCTGATAAGTAACCTCATACAACTTATGATGGTCGAAAACCCCATTGCTTATGAAACGAGGCAAGGCAAGTGAAGCCAGGTTACAAACGGCCACCTCATCGGCGGATGTAAATTCTAATATCTCGGTGCAAAGGTTGGAGCTTTTTATGGTGCCCAGATTTTGCTGATTGGATTTGGCATTGGCTGCATCTTTATATAAAAGATACGGAGTACCAGTTTCCACCTGCGCATCCAGAATTGCAAACCACAGTTCCTGAGCTTTTACAGTTTTGCGGGCTCTTCCTTCCTGTTCATATTTGGTATAGAGGCGATTGAATTCTTCGCCGTGACACTCGTGTAATCCTGGAGCTTCATGCGGACAGAACAGGCTCCAGTCTTCGTTAGCTTCGACACGCTGCATAAATAAATCGCAGATCCATAATGCAAGGAATAGATCACGAGCCCGCATTTCCTCTTTCCCGTGATTCTTTCTCAAGTCTAAAAATTCAAAGACGTCGGCGTGCCAGGGTTCCAGATAAACAGCGAAAGCACCCTTTCGTTTACCGCCTCCCTGGTCAACATATCTTGCCGTATCATTAAACACCCGAAGCATCGGTACAATTCCATTACTTGTTCCATTGGTACCGCTTATGTACGAACCGGTTGCGCGTACATTGTGTATACTGATGCCGATTCCTCCGGCACTTTGTGATATTTTGGCTGTCTGCTTTAGCGTATCATAGATCCCATCAATGCTGTCATCTTTCATCGCTAAAAGAAAGCAGGAAGACATTTGCGGCTTGGGCGTTCCGGCATTGAATAATGTCGGGGTAGCATGGGTGAACCAGCGCTCACTTATCAGGTTATAGGTTTTTATAATGCTATCAATGTCTTTTTTGTGGATGCCAACAGCCACCCTCATAAACATATGCTGTGGACGCTCGGCAATTTGACCATCTAATTTCAGTAAATAAGATTTCTCCAGGGTTTTGAAACCAAAGTAGTCAAAGCCGAAATCCCGATCGTAGATAATCGTACTGTCAAGGATACTTGAATTAGCCTCAATAATTTCCATAATATCATCTGCTATCATGGAAGCTGCCTTGCCAATTTTAGGATCAACATACTGATGCAGTTTGCGCATCGTATCGGAAAATGATTTAACGGTATTTTTATGCAGGTTTGATACCGCTATACGGGATGCCAATAGGGCGTAATCTGGATGTTTGGTGGTTAAGGATGCCGCGGTTTCAGCAGCAAGATTGTCGAGCTCGGAGGTTGTAACACCGTCGAATAGTCCTTCGATTACTTTTTTAGCGACATCAATAGGGTCTACAAGAGATGAGTTTAACCCGTAGCAAAGTTTTTCGATGCGAGCAGTGATCTTATCAAATTTTACGGCCTCTTTTCTGCCGTTTCTTTTTATAACAAACATGACTTGAGTTTAATGGATGAATAGATTCTGGTTAAAAGTCTTCGTCGAGTGAAAATGCCTGACTGCTTTCATTGGTTGAAAGCACACCGCTCTTTTGGTAATCGCCTACGCGCTTTTCAAAGAAATTGGTTTTTCCCTGAAGCGAAATCATTTCCATAAAATCGAATGGATTGCTTGCTCCAAACATCTTTTCATAACCCAGTTCGGATAGCCATCTGTCGGCAACAAACTCAATATACTGGGACATCAGTTTGGC
>NZ_JBASJU010000195.1:0-2401 GCF_049655485.1 Daejeonella sp. | reverse complement strand
CTGGATGCTGGAACGATCAAGGCTAATGGGGAGTATTATTATGTTTCTTAACAATGGGCCCCTTTTGTGCTCCCGAGCATAGCCCGGCAATCTTAGGTGTTCAAAAGATTGCTTCGTCGTGCCTCCTACCATTGACGTTTTTTATATTTCATTAATATTCAATAAGTTGCAAGTTCATCTCTTTGGCTTTTTTTTGAAGAAACATGATTTGTTGTTCCTTTAGTTTTTCTTCATATTTCTTTACGCCTTGCTCTACATAGTCCATTCCTTTGGCGAACATGTTATAGTAAAGTTCGGCGAGTTTTCTTGCTGTAGCTTTTATGGCTATGCCAGCTCCCCTTCTTGATTTTATCCGTCTGGCGAATGCACCCAGACCTGGTTCTTTGCTTAACATGATGCTTAGAGCAGCCTGTTTAAAGACTTGACCAGCGCGGGTGACTGCCTTCTTCTTGCTCCGCTTAGTCATCTTTCCCGATTGATGTTTTCCTGGAGCTAAACCCAGCCAGGATACAAAGGTCTTGACTGTAGGCCATTGAGTAATATCATTCCCCAATTCTGCAGTTAGCTTCATTAAACTATAATCGGTCAAACCCGGTAATGTGGTCGGGTTAGCCCCATGAATCCCCAACAATAAGTCGTGAAGATGTTCGATATGAGGCTTATTATGCCTTATTGGTTTAACAGGGTGACTATCTTTATAATTCTGGTCTGATCGGTTATTATATTCTTCGAGTATTTTTCCAGCCTCCTGATCACATTTGGCTACCTGATCCAAATAAAACATATAACCTTCATAAGCCTGCCTAAGTTCAAATAAATATTCTTCTTTATAGTTGCCTTCCAGGGCAAGCAGAATTTCCCCGCCTTTTCGCTTAATGAGTGAAGAAGTACAATAGCTCAACAAGACTTCTGCATTCCGCTCACCCTCCAGGATAGCCTTTATCATGGCCATTCCGCTTGCTCCATGCGTTTGAGAGAGTACTTCCGGCAAACGAATATTCATTTGTACCAGCGATTTCTGCATGTGTTGGATGTGGGAGGAGGCCATCTGAAGCTTATCTTCTCGCATCCGGGTATATACCCTAAGTTTCCTGACAATATCTTCAGGGACAAAACTTTTTCGCAGTAAGCCATAGCTGAACAACTGTTGTATCCATTGGCAATCCTGGACATCCGTTTTCCGACCTGGAAGATTTTTACTATCAGCAGGATTAACAAGGGTAACATCAAAGCCATCTTGTTCCAGAATATCATACAGGGTGATCCAATAGATTCCTGTAGCTTCCATGGCAACATGAGTGATGGATTTCTCCTTTAAATAGTTGCTCAATTCGCGGTAAGAAGCAGTAAAAGTTCTGAAGTTTCTGACGCTATCATTCTCAACAGAAACATAAACCTTCTCACTGCCAATATCGATACCGGCACAACTAGGATAGATTTTGCTTAAAGTGCTCATAACATTACAGGCAATCTTTTATAAACCATCAAGCTTAGGGTATCCTAAATGAGATATTTCTACCATGCGGGATATCATAAGATTCACCAATATTGATTAATACATACCCTAAAACAAAACTCGCAAGCAGGTTGAAACACTAGTGTTCAGACTGTTATACTGCCCAAGGTTTATTGCCCTTTGCAAAATTAACGTCATTTATATTGATTTTTATAACATAAATTACCCCTCGCAAAGACAACCCAGATTCCTACCTCAGTCATCCGCCCACCAAATTGCGCCCTCTGCGTAAAACTCTGCGCCCTCCGCGTTTAAACCTTGTCGGAAATCCCATCGGAAATCCTTCAGACCTCCGACCTCCGAAAAAACCCCTCTCCTAAACAAAATCCTCCCCTGCCAGTTGTAATATACAGAACCGGAAACCAAAGAAATATTCCGCTGCTTATCCCAGTTCTCAAAATTGATTTAATCATTCTATTCATAGCGCATTCCCATGAATTTAACATCAATATTCCCCAATACAATCCATCGTACCCTTATCATCTTCGCCCTCATTGGTACCCTGGCATCCTGTAATAATCAAAAAACGACTTCGACAGATTCCGATACCGTATCAGCCCCTGCCGTAAAAGTCGACACTACAGCTAAAGTCCAGGATTTCAGCCTCACGCTGCCCGTGCTGAATGCACTATTAATAGAAGATGCATTTAAAATGCAGCTGAAGTCTGAGTTAGAGCTAACAGACGAGCAGATCAAGCAGCTGGAAACTGTTGCCGGTGAAGCGGTCGCAGAACTAAGTGAGGATGGGACAAACTATCTTGGATCGGCACGTGCCGCAAGGAAACAATCAGAGGATGAGATCCGGCGCATACTCGGTCCGGAAAAAGCGGAGCAGCTAGCCAGCCTGGTTGCTTATCGCTATGCCGGGGGAGATATCGATGGCTT
>NZ_JBASJU010000194.1:0-8187 GCF_049655485.1 Daejeonella sp. | reverse complement strand
CAATTAACCGAAAAGGTTAGAAGAAAGCCATATGCAGTTGTGTTATTGGATGAAATTGAAAAAGCTCACCCTGATGTATTTAATATTCTTTTACAGGTATTGGATGAGGGACAACTTACTGACAGCCTTGGACGTAAAGTAGATTTCCGGAATACGATCATTATCATGACTTCCAATATTGGTGCACGCCAGTTGAAAGATTTCGGTCAGGGTGTAGGATTCAGCACTGTTGCAAAATCATCTCAAGCTGATACCTTCTCTAGAGGAGTAATTGAAAATGCTTTGAAACGTGCATTTGCTCCGGAATTCCTTAACCGTGTTGACGATGTAGTTGTATTTAACTCTCTTAATAAAGAGCACATCTTTAAGATTATCGATATCGAGTTAAAAGCTCTGTTCGAAAGAATCCAGGGGCTTGGATACGAAATTAAGCTTACTGATGCTGCAAAAGAGTTCATAGCAGAAAAAGGTTACGATTCCAATTTTGGAGCGCGTCCTTTGAAAAGAGCAATTCAAAAGCATCTCGAAGATCCGATTGCGGAAGAGATTCTTAAAGGAGAACTTGTAGAAGGTGATACGATGGAGGTAGATTACGATAAAGAGAAGGAAGAAATCCGGATCATCGGCAAGACCAAAACTCCTAAACGCAAGAAGGAAGAGAAGAAAGAGGGAAAAGAAGAGTAATCTGAAGTAACATTTGAATTACAGCGGGTAATGGGGCAACTATTACCCGTTTTTTTATGTCTAAGAATTATAGGCGCATTTCTTAAAACCTATACCATTATGAAACGATCCCTTATTTTTATTTGCCTTTCCTTTGTTATCGTATTCGTCGCCGGATGTAAAAAGGAAATGGTGGTACCTAACCGGACTATAGTCACCACTTTAAACTCCGGCAACTGGGTTCAAAGCAACGGCGGGCGCAACTATACCGCAGCTATTGACATGCCTGAGATAGATAATTATTTTAATGACCGCGGCGGTGTGTTGGTTTACATCTCATTCGAAAACGGAACCTATGAACAGGTGCCGCAGGTATACAACGGCGTTTCTTACAGTTATATCACGCGTACAGGGCAAATCGTTCTGGAAATTCAGAGCTCGGATGGCTTGGGGACGGTTACACCTCCGGGGACTGTAAAGGTGAAGATTGTGCTTATTGACTCCGTTTAAGAGTGGAAAACTTAAAGCTGAAAACTGAAGCGATACGCCCATCCGTCTTCGCAGAAAGGCCCATTCTAGATTTTAGAATGGGCCTTTGTAATTAATAAGGTTGAGAGAAACTGGAAACTGAAGCGATACGTAAAAGCAAACGTCAAAACTTATTGCACACGAAAGCCCATTCTAACGTTTGAACGGGCTTTTGTGATTATATAGATAAGAGTTGAAAACTAAAATTGAAAATTGAATCTAGTTTATACCCCCGCCTGTTTCGAAGAACGATTGGTACGGCTCCTTCAGTTTTCAGTCTTCAGTTTTCACTTTTCACCTCCTTCTAGCTTTCACTATTCTCAACTCCAAGCCTATGCATTACATCATCACTCACCCCAGTCGAAGAATATCCTCCATCATGGAAAAGATTCTGCATGGTAACCATTCTGGTCAGATCAGAGAAAAGGGTAATACAATAATCCGCACATGATTCTGCATCAGCATTTCCTAGCGGCGCTATCGCATTAGCGTAATCATAGAAGTCGCCGAAACCTTTAATGCCTGTTCCAGCAGTTGTTTTAGTTGGAGATTGTGATACCGTATTGATACGTACTTTTTTCTCCAAACCGTAATGATATCCAAAACTGCGGGCTATTGATTCAAGCATAGCTTTGATATCTGCCATATCTGTATAGAAAGGATAAGTACGTTGAGCGGCCATGTACGTAAGCGCCACTACACTTCCCCATTCATTTATCGCGTCAAGCTTTTTAGCCACGCTTAACATTTTATGTAATGACAAAGCCGAAACGTCGATCCCTTTGTTAAAATACTCGTAATTAAGTTCCGTGTATGGAATTTTCTTGCGGATGTTTACACTCATCCCGATAGAATGAAGAACGAAATCTACTTTGCCGCCAAGAATCTCCTGCGACTGGGTGAACAGATTGGTGAGCTCCTCTACACTTGTAGCATCCGCCGGTATGATCTGCGATCCGGTAGCTTCTGCCAGTGCATTGATCTCGCCCATGCGCATAGCGATAGGAGCGTTCGTCAATACAAATCTCGCGCCCTCTGCATGCGCTTTTTCTGCTACTTTCCAGGCAATGGAGTTCTTGTCCAATGCTCCCGAAATGATACCTGTTTTGCCTTTCAGTAAGTTATACATATGATTTTATTTTGTTTGTTCTGTTAGGGGTAAAGTTATTATTTATCTCTAATACTAATCTCAATTAATTAAGCAGTTCCCGGGCATTCAGGATTGCGGATTCACCCGGATTATTACCACTCAGCATTTTTGCCAGCTCCATCACGCGCTCTTCCTGTCCTATTTGCTTAATATTAGTATGCGTGATATCCGTTTGCTCATCCTTATACACTGTATAGTGGGCATTTCCTCTTGCAGCAATCTGAGGAAGATGGGTGATTGCAATCACTTGCATGTTATTGGAAAGCTTTTCCATGATTTTACCTACTTTTAAAGCAACTTCACCAGATATCCCGGTGTCTATCTCATCAAAAATAATGGTAGGCAGGGAAGTGTGAACCGCAATAAGCGACTTAATACTCAACATTAATCGCGAAAGTTCTCCGCCGGAAGCAACTTTGTTCATTGGTAATGGAACCTGGCCTTTATTTGCGGTGAACAGGAATTTTATCTGGTCAGTCCCGTTTAGGTCGAATTTGCCATTTTCCAGCTGGTCGTTTGAAATTTGAAGAACGGCATTGGGCATTCCTACCTCATTTAATGTAGTTTTTATAGCTTTCTCGACATGCGGTATGCTGGCTAGTCGCGACTGATTTAATTGTTCCGCCAGATCTATTAGCTTAGCATGAATACTCTCCACTTCCAGTTTTAGTTTTTCGATATCCTCATCCGCAAATAGGATACTATTGAGTTTATCCGATAGCTGATCCCTCAATTGGATCAATTCGAGGTTGGAGCTTACGCGATGTTTTTTCTGTAAAGAATACAGTAAATCCAAACGCTGATTTATTTCTTCAAGCCTCACCTCGTCGACAGTACTGTGCTGTTCGATGCGTTCTATTTCGGATAGGATGTCTTTTATTTCAATTAAACTGCTGTTTAACCGCTCATTTAATTCTTTTACTTCCGGATTATATCTTTCCGCACTTCCCAGATTCACCGCCGCTTCTTTAAGTTGTGTGATTGCGGCTGTTTCACTTTCACTTAACAGACCTACTGCCGTTAGTAAGCTCCTTTTGATTTCTTCGGCATGGGTAAGGACATCCTGATCCTGTTCTAATTGAGTTTGTTCATCTTCCGACAGGCTCGCCTTTTCAAGCTCATTGAATTGGAACTGAAAATAATCAAGGTCCGACTTTGATTGCTCACTCTGTGCAACAAGTTCCTTTAATTTAGCCTGGGCCTGGCGGTATTCTTTAAATGTAGATTTATAACTTTCACGCAATACACCGTTATCGGCAATGGTATCAATCACAAGAAGTTGAAAATCCTCATCATTAATTTCAAGGGTAGCATGCTGAGAATGAATATCAATCAGTTTCTCACCTAGTTTCTTAAGGGTGGTGAGATTAACAGGCGTGTCGTTAATAAAAGCCCTGGATTTTCCGTCGGAAGATATTTCCCTTCTTAATACCGTTTCCAGTTCGTAATCAAGGTCATTTTCCTCAAAGAACTCGTTCAGATGAAAACCATTCACAAGAAATGTACCTTCTATAACACATTTTTTCTGCTGGTTAAAGAAATATTTACCCTCTGCACGCTGTCCCAGAATTAAGGATAAGGCACCAAGTATAATAGATTTTCCTGCGCCTGTCTCCCCTGTAAGGATGTTTAATTCATTTGAAAATGAAATATCCAGATTATCAATTAAGGCATAATTACTAATCGCCAGTCGTTTGAGCATGAAGTGAGAAAATGGTTTGGGCTAAATTAAGTAAATAGGAATAAAAGGAGAATGTTTCGTGTAAACGATTTAGCGTGTGCGCCGCAAGATTTCATATTTCAGGCTATTTGCCGGATCAATCACCGAAAGTATGGTAAATGCTTTTAGTTTTTCCTGTGGCTCGGCATCACTTAAAAGGCTTATCAGTTCTGCGGATTTTGCAGTGAAAAACACCTGGTTTAAAACGGCACCTTGTTTCTGTCTGTCTATTTTTTGAAGCTGGGGAAGAACGCCATATATAGCCTTTCTTCCTTTAGATGGATTTTCAGCCATCACATCTAGCCCGTCCCGGTGATACTCATACATGCTCTCGCGAATAGGGTTATATTGTTTATTCGTAAGGTTTTCAATCAGCCAAAAGCGATTAGTCAGATCTTCATGTGCTTTCCAGCCCGTATTTGGAGAGTTTTGGGCGTTATTCAATACCGTAAGCGCTTTCTGGAAATAAGGTGTACCGCCCAGTTTGGAAAATGTATCGTAGTCCATTCCTGTGATAATATATGCGTAAAAGGCCAGGAGCGAGGTTAGGTTGGACAGGTAATTCTGGTCAGAAAAGTCCAGCGCCTGCCCTTCAGAATAAGAGAAACCAAAATTTTTATCGTTTAGATTTAAAACAGTACTATTATAACTGCTATTATATATTGGCCTGCTGGATTGTATCTGAGCTTCTGCTCTGAAGTTACTGGTCGAACCATCCCATTCAGTTATAGTAATCACGAAGTTGCAATCGATTCTTTCCTGGGCTTGTAGAGCATCCGTACTCCATCTTTTACCATTCAGGAAATCCTTGATGCTCACTTCAAGCACATCAAGTATCCGTTTGTTTGAATTTGGGATCTGAGGAGCCAGAATTTGTACACGTGCATTAAGGTCCTGAGAATACACAGCTGTGGAGACTACCAAAAAGGAAAAAAGCAGAATGTACTTCATGATATTAAATCTAACACTTTTTTGCAGATGTCCCTGGCAACGTCCCTCTTCGATTTTAAAGTAAACGACTCCAGCGAAAGTTGCTTGTCGATAATTGTGATCTTATTCTCATCATTCTTAAACCCTGCGCCCTCATCTCTTAATGAGTTAAGTACTATAAAATCAAGGTTCTTTTTCTGAAGCTTAGTTGTCGCGTTTTCGACTTCATTATTAGTTTCCAAGGCAAAACCGACAAGAATCTGATCCTGTGTTTTCGCTTTGCCCAGAGTCGCAAGAATATCCTCAGTTTTAACGAGCTGCAGGTTTAGTTCTGATTCTGACTTTTTAATTTTTATATCCGAAACCTCAGCAGGACGATAATCAGCAACAGCAGCACTTAAAATAGCAATATCTGTATTGGGAAAATAAGAAACAGCAGCATGAAGCATTTCTTCTGCAGAATTTATATCAATGCGGTTAATGCTATTGTCAGACAACTTTAAGGAAGTTGGGCCGCTTATCAGCGTCACGCTGGCACCTAATTCTGACAGCTCTTCAGCTATGGCGAAACCCATTTTCCCGGAAGAATGATTTCCTATAAAACGAACAGGATCGATAGCCTCGTAGGTTGGTCCGGCGGTAACCAGGGCATTTTTACCCTTCAGTGGAAGTTTTTTTTTTAATTTTCCAGAGAGAAACTCGAGGATTTCTTCAGGCTCTGCCATTCGTCCTTCGCCGATAAGGCCGCTTGCAAGTTCACCATAAGCGGGTTTGATCAGGATGTTCCCATAAGAAACAAGTGTATCGATGTTTTTTTGTGTAGCAGGATGTTTCCACATATCCAGGTCCATGGCAGGAGCAAAGAATACGGGACATTTTGCTGAGAGGTATGCAGCGGAAAGCAGGTTATCGCAAAGTCCGTTAGCAAGCTTCGCAAGCGTATTAGCACTGGCCGGCGCAACAATCATCAGGTCTGCCCAAAGTCCCAGATCAACATGGTTATTCCACACCCCGGATTCGGGATCGAAGTAGTTTACCAATACAGGGTTCTTTGAAAGAGTAGAAAGAGTCAGCGGGGTAATGAAATTCGTAGCCTCGCTGGTCATGATAATCTTGACGTTTGCACCAGCTTTAACCAGTAGCCTGGTTAAGCTTGCAGATTTGTAGCTCGCAATACTGCCACAAACGCCAAGTAAAATATTCTTATTAGTAAGCATAGGCATGTTTCTTATAAAATGAACTCATGCAGGAGGCATAGCACGAATGCTCTATGCTTTTTGCAATCTTATTGCTCTTTAGAAGGATTTCTGTAATAAATCTTATCGTTTAAAAACTCGTCAACAGCAATCAGCGAAGGCTTAGGCATACGCTCATAATGTTTTGAAATTTCAATTTGCTCACGATTTTCAAATACTTCTTCCAGGTTGTCATTAGAGGAAGCAAATTCAGCTAGTTTGCCGTGCAGCTCTTCTTTAAGATTGTTTGCGATCTGGTTCGCACGTTTGCTAATGATAACTATTGACTCGTATATATTGTCAGTTGTTTTATCTAATTCGCGAACATCACGTGTTACCGTACTGTTTGGGATAGCTGGCTTAATATTACTCATTTATCTTGTTTTTAGTTTCTTCTTGTTTTTTGTCCTCTTCAATTTGCGCTTCTTTGTTTTTAGCAGTTTGCGCTTCCATAAGAGCAGTTTGTTCAGCAATTAACTTTTTAACGTCAACTATTGATTTTGCACTGTTTTTCTTAATCTGCTCAAGTTCTTTCAGATGCACACTCGTAGGATGATTAACTGCAAATTCATCTGCAAGCCTTATCGCTTCAGTATAACGTTCCTCTTGTTTTATTTCCAAACTGGCTCCCGCGTATAATGCCTGTGCCTTTACAGTAAGGAATTGCATCTCTTCAGCATACTTAGTGTCGGGGAAATCGCGCTCCGAATTACGGAATGCAATGACTGCTGCTTTATAATCCCCAATATCAAGGAACAATTTAGCATTCTCATACGACTTCTGCTCAAGCTTTGCTCTCAAATTGGCAATCAGCTTACTTGCTTCAGGAACACGTTCGCTTTTAGGATGCAGGTTAATAAATAATTGCAATGCATCCATCGCCTTAAGCGTATTTTCCTGATCTAAGGAATAGATAGGCGACTCCAGGTAAAAGCAATAGGCAGCCATAAACCGGGTTTCTTCAGCCCTTGGACTCGAAGCATAGGTGTCGGCGAATGATTTGAAATGATACCGTGCAGTGGTATAATCCCTTAGTTTATAATGTGTATATGCGTAATAGTAAGAAAGATCTTCTGCTTCTGCCGTTCCGCGATATTTGGTAATCAGATCCTCGAACAGGGGTAATGCTTTACTATAGTTCTTTTTTTCATAGAACTTTATCGCTTCCCTGTATTTTTTGGCGGTATCATTGCTCGCACGGAGCTTTTCGTATTTGCTCTTGCAACCTGCAAATGCAAGAATAACAACAAGTAGTATGCTTAGGGAAATGTTAAGCTTGTTTTTAAACATTCTGCAAAGATAAGGTAAATCGGTAAAATTTCAATTATTAATTGATACTCATTAATATATACGCGGATGGATATTAATATATACGCGAAAATATCTCTTTGTATATATATGGATCATTGTTTAACATACTTTAACATTGGTGGGTGGCAGGAGTAGGGGGTATGAAGTAGGAGCTTCGGAGTCAGAAGTCGGAGGTCAGAATTCGGAGGAATGACGGTCGGAGCAGACAGCGTTGTGTCTGGATTATATGGAAGTGTGTTCTGCCCGGGGGATGAAGAATTTGGATTATATTCATTTTATTTATTTGTAAAGCAGGGCTTGTGGCCCTTTGGCTCCGGTAGTCGGGTGCTCTGCAGTAGTTTTGCAAAGACGGGTCATTTTCCAGAATTACGTTTATCTCGCAAAAGCTACTGCTGCCGCCCCCGTTTAGTTTACTCAGGACTTTTGCTTTTTGGTAAAACCGGCGGAGGTTTGTCCTTCGGTCGGACGACGGACAATTATATATATGGAGATTGGAGATCTCTCTGGCCTGAATTCGGTTAAGTCTTAGCCGTCTCTCTCTCCAGCATCCACCGTTAACAGCCCTGCATTACACCCAGATGGTTTGTTTGCTTATACCTTTCATTTTTTCTTCTTCTTTTCCAGCCACTTAGCATAAACTCTTAAATTAA
>NZ_JBASJU010000193.1:0-7044 GCF_049655485.1 Daejeonella sp. | reverse complement strand
CTCGCAATATTGTACCAGGTAGAGACCCGATCTTTAAAACAGGCTGTGAAACGTAATATCTTACGATTTCCGGCTGATTTTATGTTTCAGTTAACCAAAGAGGAATGGCAGGAGCTTATCACAATTTGTGATAAGCTACCCCCGACAGCTAAATATAGCCCATCAACCCCATTTGTTTTTACAGAACAAGGTGTGGCTATGTTGTCAAGCATTTTGAATAGTGAAAGAGCGATCCATGTAAATATTCAAATCATACGAATTTTTACCCGACTAAGATTAATGCTTACTGACAATACAGAGATACGTTTAGAGGTTGAAAAGATCAAAAACAAATTAGACAATCAAGACAAAAACATGGAAATTGTATTTCGATATCTTGATGAATTGCTTGAGAAAAAGGAAAGTCCTCTTCCACCTAGAAAACGAATTGGGTACAAACCGGATGAATTGTAATTTTTATTGTTCCAGCGGACTTTCAGCCATCTTTTGGTAAGCCACCGATCTCTAAGTGAATGATGGTGTCAAGAGAGCATGGAATAAATCGGACTGAAGGATGAGGGAGAATTTATGCCGTGAAAGCTCTTTACTCCTGAAATGAGCGGGAGACCTTTGCTGCAATAAAAAGGAGCGGAATACTTTAGTTTCTAACCTGAGTTTGATTATAAATAATTATAAATACTTGGATCTGGGCGTTCGGGCGGGCTTTTTGTTGCAATCTTTTTGCCATAGTGGCAAAAATGATTTGCACTGCAATCCCTAACGCGAATTCCGACAACTGTTTCATGGAAATTAGTTATAACGCCTAAAAGAGGTCTAACCGCTATTTTATTTATCGAACTCGGGTTTCGAGGTTATATTTGCCTCTTTATTTTACATCGCTACAAAACAAAAAATACACAACCCATGTCCCACCCAGGTCGCTGAACTATCTGAAACTCTTCCAAAGACTATAGACAAAGCCAGAAACCAGCTTGAGGCAAGTGCTCTGGGCAATAAAATCATCAAAAAAGCGACTTCAGAAGAAACTTCTTAAAAGCTTCAACAGTTTGCAGGGGGGGGCAGATCAACATTTGGGATTTTTGGAGACCCAGCAATTTTGATTTGTGAAAAATTGTTAGTTTGAATAATTTAATTCTTTAAAGCTAATCTTTAAATTTTTTTATTTTTACATTTACAAAAAACTTTAGGGGTGCCTTGTGCTGAGAAATACCCTTTGAACCTGATGCAGTTAGTACTGCCGAAGGGAAAAGTGAAACAAATCCAATTTGTTTTCCATTCCTTAAAACGGGGCCATTCCTATAGTTAATACTAGCCATAGGATGGACATTACCGTAAATCAACAAAATTATTCCGTAACCGAACATTGCTCACTGCAGCAAATGCTTTCTGTTGTTATACAGCAGCCTTTAAAAGGCATAGCTATAGCTGTTAATGAAACGATAATTTCAAAGAGTAACTGGGAAACATACCTGTTGAACGCCGGTGATCAAATCATTCTGATTAAGGCAACTCAGGGCGGATAATCTTAAAAAACAATTATATTCTGATGAAAAACGAAAATATCCCGGGAGAACAAGCAATCAGCTGCACTCCTTTTCCTTCCTCACGTAAAGTGTTTGTTAAAGGACAGATACATGATATACAGGTTGCCATGCGCGAGGTTAGCTTAAGCGACACCAAACTACATGGAAGATTTGGAGAAACAGAGCCAAATGCGCCTGTAACCATTTATGATACCAGCGGTCCGTACACAGATTCAAATGTCGATATTGATATCAGACAAGGCTTACCCCGTCTTCGTGAACAATGGATTTTAAATCGTGGCGATGCAGAGCAATTAGATCATATTTCTTCTGAATATGGTCAGCAGCGTGCCAGTGATAAAAATTTAGATGCTCTCAGGTTTGCTCATATCAGCAAACCCTATCGTGCAAAACCCGGCATGAATGTATCCCAGATGCATTATGCCAAAAAAGGGCTTATAACTCCGGAAATGGAATATATAGCCATCAGGGAAAATCAGCGTATCGACCTGTTAAAAGAACAGCTTCAGGGCCAGTATGATGTGATGGCTCATCAGCACCAGGGACATAGTTTTGGCGCCAATACACCAAAAGGATATATAACGCCTGAATTTGTAAGGCAGGAAGTAGCATCAGGACGCGCTGTTATACCTTCAAACATTAACCATCCTGAAATTGAGCCTATGATCATCGGCCGTAATTTCCTGGTCAAAATTAATGCTAATATTGGAAATTCTGCGGTTACATCAGGTATCGAAGAAGAGGTTGAAAAAGCTGTTTGGGCTTGTCGCTGGGGAGCAGATACAATAATGGACCTGTCTACCGGTAAAAATATACATGAAACCAGGGAGTGGATCATTCGTAACTCACCAGTGCCTATTGGCACGGTTCCAATCTACCAGGCGCTTGAAAAAGTGAACGGTAAAGCCGAAGATCTTACCTGGGAACTGTTTAGAGATACATTAATTGAACAGGCCGAACAAGGGGTGGATTATTTCACCATACATGCCGGTGTATTACTAAGATATGTTCCGCTTACGGCAAAACGTATTACCGGCATTGTTTCACGCGGCGGATCTATCATGGCCAAGTGGTGCCTTGCTCATCATAAAGAAAACTTTCTCTATACACATTTTGAAGATATATGTGAGATCATGAAGGCTTATGATGTATCCTTCTCCCTGGGCGACGGATTAAGGCCAGGCTGTATTGCCGACGCTAATGATGCTGCGCAATTTGCTGAACTGGAAACTTTGGGCGAGCTGACTAAAATTGCCTGGAAGCATGATATTCAAACGATAGTCGAGGGGCCGGGACACGTACCGATGCACCTGATTAAAGAAAATATGGAGAAGCAATTGCAGCATTGTTCCGAAGCGCCTTTCTATACCTTAGGTCCGCTGACTACGGATATTGCACCTGGTTACGACCATATTACATCGGCTATTGGCGCTGCTATGATTGGCTGGTTCGGTACAGCTATGCTTTGTTATGTAACACCTAAAGAACACCTGGGATTGCCTAATAAAAAAGATGTAAAAGACGGGGTTATCACCTATAAGATCGCAGCTCATGCCGCGGATCTGGCTAAAGGCCATCCGGGTGCACAATACCGGGATAATGCTTTAAGTAAAGCCCGTTTTGAATTCAGATGGGAAGACCAGTTTAACCTTTCGCTTGATCCGGATACGGCTAAAGAGTTTCATGATGAAACTTTACCTGCTGATGGCGCTAAAATCGCCCATTTCTGTTCTATGTGCGGGCCGAACTTTTGTTCAATGAAGATTAGCCAGGATGTGAGAGATTATGCTAAAGATAAAGGCTTCAATGATGAAGATGCCCTGTCGAAAGGCATGGAAGAAAAGTCGAATGAGTTTAAGCAAAAAGGAAGCGAAATCTATCTGTAAATAATGAAACTGATACTTATTTCAAGCCCGGATCAGGTGAATGATGAAGTCAAAATCATCAATGAACTATTTGAACTGGGTTTGGAATATTTTCATATTCGCAAGCCTGCAGATACTGCGGAACAGGTAAGAAAGTTGATTGCCGGTATAGAACCGGACTATTATCCCTGCATCTCACTGCATCAGCACCATTGTTTAGCAGAAGAATTTGGAATCAAACGCCTTCACTATACTGAAAATGAGCGCAGTAAATTGAAAAATAATACGTTGGAAGGGCTTATCACCGATGGATTTATATTAAGTACCTCTATACATGATCTGTCCTTATTAGCTTCCTTAAATGAATATCATTATGTTTTTTTCGGGCCCGTTTACAATAGTATTTCAAAGCAAGGCTACAAAAGTGTTTTACCGCCGGGATTTACACTTAGCGCAATGAAGGCTTCACCCTTGATTATTGGAATAGGCGGCATCGAGGCGAAGAACATGGATAGTATAAAAAAAATGAATTTTGACGGGGCAGCAATTTTGGGCAGTATCTGGAAAAATACAGAACAAGCAGTGGAAAATTTTAAAATTATACAAGAATGTATAAAGATCGTCCATACGTAATCAGTATTGCCGGTTTTGACCCCAGTGCAGGTGCCGGGCTGTTGGCGGATATAAAAACATTCGAACAGCATCAGGCTTATGGATTTGGTGTTTCCACAGCATGGACGGTGCAAAATGATTCTGAATTTTTAGAAATTGAGTGGATGGAGCCTGCTCATATTATAAAACAGCTTAAGCCTTTGGTCTCAAAGTTTGATATTAAAGCGTGTAAAATTGGTCTGATCCAAAATCCCGGAGTATTATTAGAAGTAATATCCTTTCTTAAATCAAATAATCCTGCCATTAAAATAGTATTAGACCCGGTTTGGAAAGCAAGTGCCGGCTATAAATTCAATAACTGGGATACAGGCCTGCCCATATTAAAACAATCACTTATTAAAATCGACCTGATTACGCCCAATCTTGCTGAAATGCAATTCTTAGGCGGGAGTCAGGATGTGATATCATCTGCACGTGCATGGGCCAAATATTGCCCGGTACTGTTGAAGGGCGGCCACCATGAGCAAAATCCTGCCCTGGATCTGCTGTTCGACCAGGATGATTTTTATGAAATTACACCAGCAAAAGTTTCTTTATACCCAAAGCATGGTTCGGGCTGCATCTTATCTTCAGCAATAGCATCTAATCTGGCCCTGGGGCTTCTGCTGCCGGCTGCCTGTAAGAAAGCAAAATTATATATCGAAGACTATCTGAACAGTAATCCAACACTATTGGGGTACCATAAAGCATAATTATGATTGATAAATTACATTATATCTCTCAGGGGAACGAAACCAGTTCTCAGCTCGATGCAATTAAAAATGCTCTTGATGCAGGCTGCGGATGGATACAGTTAAGGATTAAAAACCAGCCTGAAGCTGTGATCTTAAAATGTGCCCTTGAAGCAGCTAAACTTTGTGAAAAGTATAAGGCCAGATTGATTATAAATGATCATCCTCATATAGCCCTGGAATCAGGTGCGTATGGGGTTCATTTAGGACTTAATGATATGGAAATTAAAAAAGCCAGGGAAATAACTGGTAAAGAGATGATTATAGGCGGCACAGCAAATACCTTCGAACATATCAGGCAAAGAGTGAATGAGGGGGCCGACTATATAGGCCTTGGTCCTTACAGGTTTACCACTACTAAACAAAACCTGAGTCCTGTAATAGGTTTGGAAGGATATAAATTGATCATGCAGCAAATGCTGGATAGTAGTATCATGATACCCGTAATTGCTATTGGGGGAATTACATTGCCGGATATTTCTTTAATTATGCAAACTAAAGTATATGGTGTGGCTATTTCTGGTGCATTAACAGATAATCCGGACAAGAAGAAAACAGTTGAAGCTATCTGCCGGCTTGTTAGTGATACAAAACCTGAAGCGATTAAAAATTAAAATTATGTTGAAAATAGCTGATAAAATATTTAATTCCCGTTTATTTACCGGTACGGGTAAATTCAGTTCGTCTGAACTGATGGAAGAAGCGCTGCTGGCATCAGGCTCTGAATTGGTTACAGTTGCGCTTAAACGTGTGGATGTAAATGAAAAGGATGATGATATATTAATTCGCTTAAAGCATCCCCATCTGAATTTATTGCCAAATACATCAGGGGTGCGAAATGCTAAGGAAGCGGTATTTGCAGCCCAGTTGGCGCGTGAAGCACTTGAAACCAATTGGATAAAACTGGAAATACATCCGGATCCGAAATATTTAATGCCCGATCCTATTGAAACCTTAAAAGCAACGGAGGAGCTGGCTAAATTGGGATTTGTGGTTTTGCCTTATATACATGCCGACCCGGTTTTGTGCAAGCGTCTGGAGGATGCAGGTACATCAGCTGTAATGCCTTTAGGCTCGCCCATTGGCAGCAATAAAGGTCTAAAGACCATTGATTTTTTAGAGATCATCATTAGTCAAAGCAATGTTCCGGTAATTGTGGATGCGGGAATAGGCTCTCCTTCTGATGCAGCATGGGCACTTGAAATTGGGGCCGATGCAGTATTGGTCAATACAGCCATAGCAGTATCAGGCAATCCGGTACAAATGGCCAGAGCTTTTAAACTTGCAGTGGAAGCCGGTCGTTTAGCATTTGAAGCGAGATTAGCATTATTATCAATTACTCATGCTGTTGCAAGCAGCCCCCTGACTTCTTTTTTGAATGAATAGTTTTTGGGATGTATTTCAGACCTGTAATTGGGATGAAACCAAACAAAGTATCTACACTAAGACAAGCGCTGATGTAGAACGGGCTTTAGAAAATTCAAAAAGAAATCTGGAAGATTTTAAAGCGTTGATTTCCCCAGCGGCAGCCCCATACCTTGAACAGATGGCGCAGATCAGTCAGAACTTAACGCTTAAACGTTTCGGTAAAGTGATACAGATGTATGTTCCCCTTTATCTTTCCAACGAATGTAATAATATCTGTACTTACTGTGGTTTTAGCTATGAGAACAAGGTAAAGCGCAAAACGCTGTCCCCGATGGAAATTATGCAGGAAGTGTCGGTCATTAAAGATATGGGATATGAGCATGTGCTGTTAGTGTCGGGCGAAGCAAACCAAACGGTACATGTTGATTATTTTAAGAAAGTGCTTGACTTAATTCGTCCGCACTTTGCGCATATTTCTATGGAAGTGCAGCCACTTGACCTGGAAGACTACCAGCAATTAACACCCTATGGTTTAAACACCGTGCTGGTTTACCAGGAGACCTATCACCAGGATGATTACCGTAAACATCATCCTAAAGGGAAAAAGTCGAATTTTCAATACAGGCTGGAGACGCCCGACAGGGTAGGACAGGCAGAGATACATAAAATGGGTTTAGGCGTGCTGATCGGCTTGGAAGACTGGAGAACAGATTCTTTTTTTACCGCCATGCACTTAAATTATCTGGAAAAAAGATACTGGAAAAGCAAATACAGTTTATCATTTCCAAGACTAAGGCCTTTCAGCGGTGGTCTGGAACCTAAGGTTGAAATGAATGATCGCGAGCTTGTGCAGCTGATCTGCGC
>NZ_JBASJU010000192.1:0-1519 GCF_049655485.1 Daejeonella sp. | reverse complement strand
TACCTGGACTTTCCAAAACTGTATTTTCCGGAAAGCCAGTCGTACATCTTCAAACCTGCCAAATATTTGGCAACAGAAAACCAGCTGAAACAAGGAATTATAAACTCCTCTTTCGAAACAAGGTGTGCCGCATTAACCTGAAGCCGGCCCCTCTCTTTCAAAGCCTGATACACCAGCGAAATATCACCATGTGCGAGGTATCTCACCCCTCCGTGTACGAGTTTCGTACTTCTACTTGAAGTGCCTTTAGCGAAATCTGACTGCTCTAATAATAGCGTTTTAAACCCTCGTGAAGCTGCATCCAGGGCAGTACCAAGGCCGGTAGCCCCGCCTCCTATAACTATAAGGTCCCACTCATCTTCTGAATTTAGAATACTCCTCTCCTGTTTATGGTACTGCATAAAATAATATATCGAAATAATACGCAATTATAATAAACATTTCGAAACCTTTTAGCTATTCTAACAAAAAAAATCCCCTCAACAAAGAACCGATCTGACAAAGAAAATTTTAATTAATTTTCCTAATTTGCAGTATCACAAAAAGGGTCATTAATGAGTAGTTTAGCCGAAAGACACCAGTATATTATAAAAAAGCTGCAAAAGGAGCAATACATAAATGTGGTGGATTTATGCTCTGAGTTAAAAGTTTCATCAGTAACCATTCGAAAGGATTTAAAACTACTGGAAGACAAAAACTTACTCTTTAAAATCCACGGGGGCGCCACTTTAAGTAATCCTTATACCGTCGACCGTTCCGTAAATGAAAAAGAAAAACTTCAATCAACCGAGAAAACAAGCATTGGGCAGGTTGCCGCCGATATGGTTATGGAAAATGATTCCATTATCATAGCCTCGGGGACTTCAGTACTCGCTTTTGCAAGATGTCTTCCTGTGAATCTGAACCTGACAGTAATAACATCCGCGCTGAATGTCGCTATGGAGTTGTCCAGACATCCTAATACTGATGTTATTCAACTTGGGGGTATGATGAGAAAAAGTTCCACTTCAGTAATGGGACCGTATTCTGAAAATATCTTAAAAGATTTTTTCTGCAACAAGCTGTTCTTGGGGGTAGACGGAATTGACCTAGAGTTTGGACTTACAACTACTAATATGATGGAGGCCCAACTGAATCGCCAGATGATCAGTGTGTCGCAAAAAACAATTGTGCTAACCGATTCGACCAAATTCGGCAAACGAGGATTTGGTAAAATCTGCAATATTGACGAAATCGATCATATAATCACAGACAAGGGTATTTCGGACCATACTGTCAAACAACTCGAGAGCATGGGCATAAAAGTTACAATTGTTTAAGTTTGTTGAACACCTAGATTACATCTGCAAATAATGAATATTGGAATCATTGGCCTGGGAGACATGGGCTGCATTTACGCAAAATCATTCGCCAGGGCAGGTTACCGTGTATACGGCTGTGATCTCCCGCATCGCACTGAATTACTTAAAGCAGAGCTTGCCCCTTTTGGCATAGAAGTACTTGAGGATGGCAAGGAAGT
>NZ_JBASJU010000191.1:0-17840 GCF_049655485.1 Daejeonella sp. | reverse complement strand
CTGGCAGATAGACGCTAAATTCCGAACCCTTGCCTAACTTGCTTTTCAGTGTTATTTTACCGCCCGAATTGGCCACGATTTCGTTGACCAAATATAAACCCACACCGGAACCATCCACTCTATTTGCAACGCGCGTATATTTTGAAAACACCTCTTCGTGTTTACTTTTATCAATGCCGATGCCATTATCTTTAACCGTAATAACTACAAAGTTTTTCGACTTTTTGGTAGTGATCTGTACTTCAGGAGTTTTCTTTGGTAAATGAAATTTAATAGCATTATTTATGAGGTTGTAGACTATGCTTCTTAGTTTCCGGCGGGAATACAATATCTCAGAAACATTCAGATCACTGGCAATTACAGCGCCTGATTCCATAATGGTTCCGGCCAGGGTAAGACGCACATCGTCAAGGATATCCTGGAAATTAATAAGCTCTTCCTCGATTTTATTTTGGTCCTTTAATTTCGTGGCATCTGTCAAATCAGTAATAATGGACTGCATCTTTTTAACAGAACTCTCCAGAATCTTGAAGAACAGTACAAATTTTTTCGACTTATCCGCGGAAACCTTTTTTAACTGGCCTATAGTCAATAATAAACTAGCCAGGGGCCCTTTAATATCATGAGATATAGTGTCCAGCAAAGTTTCATGACCGGCAATCAGCCATTCCTGATTTTTTAAATCCTTAACACGCGCTGTTATTTCTATAAAAGTAATGATGACACCATCAGTTCTTTTGGTTTTCATGATAACGTAGGGGATCACGTTCATTTGATACCATCTTGAATCCGTAGTCTGTATTTCTTTTTCAAGCATTTTATTGCTCTTGATGACCTGTTCTATATC
Source organism: Daejeonella sp. (assembly GCF_049655485.1). Lineage (GTDB taxonomy): Bacteria > Bacteroidota > Bacteroidia > Sphingobacteriales > Sphingobacteriaceae > Daejeonella. Next base: position 16,993 of record NZ_JBASJU010000191.1, on the reverse strand, counting down.
CTCGACAATAGTAGGAAAGCGGAAATTATCTTTGACATCGTCAATATCCCTGCCTATATCCCCTGCTTTTAATGAAAACTGTTTCATCGCAGGAGGGGTAAACTTCCGTAAGATCAGGTTGCGGTCGACAAACAACTGGGGGATTAGGGTATTACAGAAGTAATTCTCGAGCTCATCATTAAGTTTGATGAGTTCTTTAATTTTTTGTTTTTGATCTACCATCCTCCGAATACCGCTAAAAGAAAGTCTTGTCTGCTCAATGTATTTATTTCATCGTAATGGTGAGCAAAGGTACATTATTGATTTTAGATTTATCCGAGATTCCCCACGCTCAATATTGCTTATTTTTTGTTCCCTATTAAATCTTTTCGGATGTTTAAAGCGTAGTTAATACACAAAACTGAAGTATATGGATTCTTATTTAGACGCAACTGCTAATTTATACCGTGAAGCTGCTATAAAACCGGATGTCGGCTTATGCTGCACTACCAACCCCATGAATGTGCTCCCCGGACTGGAAATTCCTAAAATCATGCAGGAAATGAATTATGGTTGCGGTTCTATTGTCAGCGCCCGTGATTTAAGCAATAGTCCTAATATACTGTATGTAGGCGTTGGAGGGGGAATGGAACTACTGCAATTCTCTTATTTTAGTCGCCGCACAGGCGGGGTAATAGGGGTTGACATCGTTGACGAGATGCTCAATGTCTGCAGTAATAATTTAACAGAAGCGGAGCAACTGAACCCCTGGTTTAAACGTGACTTCGTGGATCTGAGAAGCGGATCCGCGCTGGATCTTCCCGTTGAGGATAACAGCATTGATATAGTCGGACAAAATTGTCTTTTTAATATTTTTAAAGAAGGCGATTTAAAACAGGCATTGTCTGAGGTCTATCGTGTTCTGAAGCCTGGCGGCCGCCTCGTTATGTCTGATCCTATTTGTGATACTTTAATGAACGAGCAATTGCGAAATGATGATAGGCTTCGAGCACTCTGCTTAACAGGTGCCCTTCCATTAAATGATTATCTAAAGGCAGTTACTGATATTGGCTTTGGTACCATAGAAGTGCGGGCAAGAAGGCCATATCGCATAATTGCCCCGTCACATTATCAAACCGACGAATTGCTTTACATAGAAAGTGTAGAGATTTGTGCGATTAAAGATCCTATGCCTGCAGATGGGCCTTGCATATTTACTGGTAAGGCGGCAATTTATTTTGGTGATGAAGAGTATTTTGATGATGATAAAGGACATGTTCTCCTCTCGAATCAACCCCTAGCCGTTTGCGATAAAACGGCCGCTAATCTGGCTTCTATAGGTCGTGCTGATTTGTTTATCTCCAGTTCCACCTGGTTTTACGATGGAGGGGGATGTTGTTAAGGTTCCAGGCATGAAGAAGATTTTTATCACCGGCGCAATTGGATATCTCGGACAAAGATTATCTCTGATGCTTGCTGAACAAGGGTTTATAATTCATGCCCTTGTCAGGGATATATCGAAAGCCGATGAGCTGTTGAACCATAAAAATATCAAGCTTTTCCGAGGTAGTATTTTGAATGTAGAATCCATCCAAACTGCAATGCGCGATTGTGAGGAGGTCTATCACCTGGCGGCTCTTGCATCGGTATGGAATAAAGATTCAAGACTATTTGATCGATTAAATGTGGATGGTTTACAAAACGTATTAGAATGCTGTATGAAACAAGATGTCCGGAAAGTTCTTTTTACATCTACAGCAGGTGTTGTGGGCCATTCGGTCGATGGAAAGCCAGTTGCTGAAGGCACTAACCACTCGCCAGCACTTGAAACATTATATGAAGCAAGCAAGTTAAAGGCGGAAGTAGTTGCTAACCAATTTGTCAGGAAAGGGCTGCCGGTAGTAATTGTCAATCCCAGCAGGGTATACGGCCCTGGAATCCTGACTGAAAGTAACGGATTTACAAGGCTGATCAAAATGTACATTAACGGAAAATGGAATATCCAGCCCGGCCATGGAAAAAGTATAGGCAATTACGTTTACATTGATGATGTGCTCGAAGGGTTCCTCAAGGCTATGGAATTTGCCAAACCGGGAGAACGATATCTTCTAGGTGGCGAGAATGTTTCTTACGGCGATTTCTTTAGTATGATAGACGAATTGAGCGGTGAAAATCGCCGGCTTTATAATGTGCCACTGCCAATGATGCTTATCTTGTCTTATCTGCAGCTCGGAATAGCGGAAACCTTTGGAAAACACCCTTTTATTACCCCGCCCTTCGTTAAAAAATATTCTAAAAACTGGATTGTCTCATCAGAAAAGGCCAGTCTCGAGCTGGGATATTCAATTACTCCTTTCAAAGTAGGTCTGCAAAAAACTCTAAGCTGGCTCCAGACCCAGAATTAGTTTGCCACCTCTTTATAAACCTTCACAAGTTCATCGTATGTTAAGGCTTTGGCATTGAATTTTCGTTCTCCAGTCTTTCCGTTTACAATCAAGGTTGCGGGCAAGGCCCCTTTCCAGTTTTTGTCAATCTTCGCCTGGTAGGCCGTTTCATTTAAGAAAAGAACTTCATTTTTAAGCCCGTTCTTTTTAATGAAAGGCTTTACTGAACTTTCCAGTTTTGACTTGGCGTCTACATTCACGAGCAAAACCTTTACGGGGCGCGACTTATTTTCAGCGCTGAATTTTTCAAAATACGGAAGTTCCTGAATACAAGGTTTACACCAGGTGGCCCAGAAATTGACAACATATACAGTGTCTCTGCCTGCTTTGAATCTGGTCTGCAGATCCTGTGTGTTCACTTGCTTCACAGTTTGAGCCATGCTGCTGATATATGCTGCCATTAATAGTCCGGCAATTAATAAGATCTTTTTCATCATAATACAATTTGTTTCTAAGGGCTTCGGCACACTCATTAAGTTCGGGATTATTTCTGCACAAAAGCTCTTCCGCTTCGGTTTAATTTACGTAATTCGTCTTGATTTAGATTCTCCTATGAGTATAAGTGTTATTATTCCCACCTTAAACGAAGTTTCGGCTATCTCATTTCTTGTAAATTATTTATTCCAGAATGGTGCTGGGTTCCTGAAAGAAATTATTGTTTCTGACGGCGGCAGCACTGATAATACACAGGCAGCTGCAATCGGTGCCGGCGCACGCGTCATCGCTTCGCCAGAAAGGGGCAGAGCTTCGCAAATGAATTACGGAGCATCGGTAGCAAGCGGCGACGTCTTCTATTTTGTGCATGCCGACACTATACCACCAGCCAGTTACGCCGGCGATATCATGGCTGCTCTGGATGAGGGTTATGATCTTGGCCGCTACCGTTCGGAATACCAAAGCGACAGATGGCTATTAAAAATCAATGCTTTTCTGAGTAAGTTGGATACCTTGGAAGGTATGGGCGGTGATCAAACCTTGTTTATAAGCAGGAAACTGTTTCAGGAGTCTGGCGGATTCGACAAGTCGCTTAAGATTATGGAGGAATTCGAGTTTTGTGCACGGGCTAGAAAAAACAGGAAATATAAAATCTTTAATAAGGCGGCTTCTATCTCCGCAAGGAAATACGAGACTAATTCCTGGTTCACCATACAAAAAGCCAACTATCGGATTTTTCGGATGTACAAATCCGGAGCCTCTCAGGAAAGTATGGTTAAGGCGTATAAGGAAATGCTGCATTATCGCTGAGCGATATATTGCTTCGTTCCAGATCAGCGGCTTCATCCACGTCTGGAAGTGTTGGAAGAAGCCTATAAGACAGGCCTCCTTTTTCTAAGTCACTTATAGTGTCGCTAAAAACTGTATCTGTACTCCAACTTTTCTCTTTAAAGATTTCCGGAGCCATTTTTCGCAGGCCCAGTAAATAATAGCCGCCATCCTCAGCAGGGCCGATTACGGCATCATCCTGTAAAAGGAGTTCAAAGCCTTTCTGTATAAGTCCGGTATCCAGCTTATAACAATCACTTCCAATAATCATTACCCGTTCGAAGCCATCATGAAATGCGGTTTGAAAAGCGTTCAACATCCGATCGCCTAGATCATTGCCCTTCTGAACAGCTTTATGGAAATTTCCATTATCCCATAAATCATACTGACTTATCTCGTTTGCATAATAAACATACTTCGTGCAGTTCAGACCAGCGCTTATGCGATGTGTATGTTTCAGCAGAAGCTCATATACCATCAAAGCATTTTTATCCCCAATTGTGGCGGCAAGGCGCGTTTTGACCTTACCCAGCACGGGAGCCCTGACAAAAAGAATTAAGCAATCGCCTGACTGTTCCATTATTCAGTTACTGCACCTCCGCAACTCGATCCGGCTCCAGCGGTGCAGCCAAAGCAATGCTGCATTAACACGATATTTCGTTCGTAAATCAAGTCGGCATTGAAAGTGGACAGGTGCTGAGAATCTTCGCACGATATCTTGAGGTCAAGCATCTGATTAAAATCGCAATCGTAAAGATATCCATCCCAGCTTACTGAAATAGTATTGCGGCACATGACGTTTTTCACAGCGGCGGGATTGAACGCTTCAATTAGCTTATCCATGTACTTATCATAATTTCCCGATTCTAAAAGGTAGTCCAGATATCGGCTAATGGGCATATTGGTGATCGCGAAAAGATAATTAAATGAAATTCCAAATCGCTTGGCAAGTTCTGCTTTATATTCCCGTTCTAAAGCATCCTGATCCGGAGGTAAAAATGCTCCCGCGGGATTATACACCAGATTTAAAATCAACCCTGAGCCTTCAACACCATAACCCACCGCATTCAGCATCTGCAGCGCCTTAATGGAATCTTCAAAAACACCATCACCGCGCTGCCTGTCCGTACGGTCTTGTGTGAAACTTGGTAATGAAGAAACTACTTCGATCTGGTGTTTTTTGAAAAATTCCGGCAAGTCATGAAAACGCTTGTTGGCAAGTATTATAGTGAGATTGCATCGTACGATAATGTGTTTGCCCAGGGCTTTGATTTCTTCGACAAACCACCTGAATTCTGGATTCATTTCGGGAGCTCCTCCGGTTAAATCGACCGTTTTAATAGAACTCGTATTCAATATACCCAGACATAATTCCATGGTTTCCCTGGTCATGATTTCCTTTCTGTCGGGACCTGCATCCACATGGCAATGCTTGCAGACCTGGTTGCACATTTTCCCGATATTAATCTGGAAAATTTCAACTTCCAAAGACTTTAGGGGATACATGCCAAGAGTTGCAACTTTGTCTCTGAACCGTTCATGAGGGCTTTGCCCGTCATTTTCCAGAATAATAAGCTGGTTGGTGCTGTTAGATAGCGGATGTTGTAAAACCTTAAGTGATTTCATAGGAAAGTGTAAAGATTACATGGATATCTCTTTCACCTTATTCATCATCTGTACTCCATGAACAAGTACTGCTCCGCCTTTTATGGACGCAGCAACGTGTACCGCTTCCATCATCTGTGCTTCGCTGAAACCTTTTTCATAGGCATCCGAGCTGTAAGCATCGATACAATAAGGACATTGCACAGCATGGGCCACGGCCAACGCAATTAGAGATTTTTCTTTTGCGGTGAGGGCCCCATCTTTGAATACTTCGCCGTAATAGGAAAAGAACTTATCGCCCATTTCTTTTTGAAATTCACCAATGTTTCCAAACTTCTTTAAGTCTTCGGATTCGTAATAGTTCGACATAGTATGTTTATTTATAGTTGCTTAGGAAAAGTGTCCAATCGTATTCTTTAAATTCTATTTTGGGAGATGCATCACCGCCGATAAAGTTATTCTTTCTGAGAAGCTCCAGCATATTTTTTTTCCCACCGAAATCACCACGGAACCATCCCATTATAGCCGGCAGTTTTACGATATTCTTCTCCGCATCGAACTCGACCTCATTCGATAAGTAGGTTTGCATTGCCATTTCCAGCTGGGAATCGATTTCTTCAGGTTCGTAAAATGCAATGGGCGGGCAGCTTTTTGCACCGCAATTTAGTGCGAAGTGAATCCTGCTATCCGGATTACTGACCCGGAATTTTTTTTCAAATCTCGAAGGAAACACTTTAGTTAAATACCCGAGTCCCCATTTGATTTGCGATCGGCGCAACAGGTCATGTTCAATTATATCCAGTGATAATTCTTGCCCGGCAATAAGGATTTGCTTGTCGGAAAAGAAAGCCCCCCTCGAATTGTATTTTTCGGGATTCTTTGATAAAATCACCTGAGTAAAGCCGTTGTAAATGTTCAGCCAGAAAGCAAGTTTTTGCTGATCGTTTTGGAGCTGATTGGCAAGTTCCATTTTTTCTGCCGAGACTAATGTATCCAAATAGCCCTGTACACTATCGCCAGTCCGGGCTGCATAAAGGAAATCCTGTGAAAGCTGAATATAGTTTACCGACATCGTATCGACGCTTGGCGCAGCCATTAAATTTCCCGAACTTATGATTAAAATAAATAATATACACCGATGCATATGGTATCTACGATAAAATCATCCATTTAGATCTAGGCCAAATCCAGGCTTATTCAAACCGATAGCCCTACTTCTGCTAATCACGAATTACACGCCGCCAATTTAAGCTAAGAATCTTTTTAATCCTATAATCACGTATTGTATTCGTCTTTATAAATCCTATTTCCAGACATTTCTCCGCCCAGCATCCTATTCATCCTATCATCTTATGAATCCTATTCCCAGACATTTCTCCGCCCGGCATCCTATTCATCCTATCATCTTATGAATCCTATTTCAGACAAATCATTCCTAATTATATTCGTACTTTTGCCCCTTCTCAATGAAAACCACCGTCAATCTACCACCCAAACACATCCTAATTGTGCTATCAATTGTGCTGATGTGGGGCATCAATTTCATAGCCGTTTTCATAGCCTTAAAAACTTTACCTCCCTTTCTGTTGTGTGCTCTCCGATTCGGACTTTCAGCCCTGCCATGGGTATTTTTTCTCCCCAGGCCAAAAGTTCCCTGGAAGCTTATCGCAGCCTATGGCTTATTTAACTTTGTCATGCAGTTCGGACTGCTTTTTACCGGAATCTATCTTGGCTTATCCCCCGGGCTGGCTTCACTCGTCCTTCAGGTCCAGGTCTTCTTTTCCATAGGGCTGGCGTTTTTATTCTTTCAGGACCGACCAAGTACTTTCAAGATTATTGGCTCATTAATTTCTTTTATCGGAATTGTGATTGTTGGGATCAATATTGGTGGCGGGGCAACGTTAATCGGCCTGATTCTAATATTGCTTGCTGCTTTTTCATGGTCGGCAGGCAATATGTATACCAGGAAGATCCAGTCTCAATCGCCTCTCGCCCTGGTAGTCTGGGGAAATCTTTTTGCCTTCCCACCCATGATTCTTATATCCTTAGTTTTTGATGGCCCGGAGCTCATCCAGACCTCCCTGCAAAATTCATCCTGGAGCACCGTGCTGGCAGTTTGCTATATAGTATATGTCTCAACCCATGTGGGATACGGTTTATGGGGTTTTCTAATGAAGTCCTATTCTACTTCTGCTGTTGTGCCATTTACACTTCTGATTCCGGTGGTAGGATTTATCAGTTCAGCATTATATCTGGGGGAAGAGCTTCCTTCGTGGAAGTTGCTGGCATCTTTGTTTATCATCGGCGGATTGGTTTTTGGTTTGCTGGAGAAGCATGTGCAGGGGGTGTTGAAGGGTTTGAGGGCTCGGTAAAAGTGGTCGAAGAGATTGCTTCGCTTTGCTCGCAATGACACCCTGCCAATTAAACCAATTCCCTTTTTCTGGCGGGGTTGTTGTGCGTACATCTGCGTAAGCAAAATCCTTCTGCTTTTTTTAAATAACAATCAATTTAACCAATTATGACAACCATTAACAATATACAGCCGCTTAGCGCGGAAGACGTATTCAGCTTGCTGAAAAATAATTTCAAAGAATACGTGAATAGCAAACTCGATTCAAATCTGGAGATCGATTATCAGCATGTACAAAATATCATCAATGTACTTTGTCCGGAAATAATTGAAGGAATCGCGTTTACTATCACAGTAGATGATGAAGCCATTATAGTTTCCCATGATGAAGAACGGAATGAACATAATTCCGATGTATTAGAACAACATTTAAACGACTTTTTAGCAGAAAAAGCGGGTTAAGAAGAATAGTATGCCGTATTCCGATAAGGCGTTCGGCATACTTTTTTAATCTAACCGAAGCATTCAATTCCCTCATATTCCACCCGGGTGGTGATATCATCTCTGTCCGAATGGACCTTTGACGAATTCACATCTTTACTTACCGTATAAGCAGCCATCTCTTCGTCTGCATGCGGCTGCATTAAATCTATAATACTTTGCTTAGGCAGCGTCGGGTCGACCCAAGCATCGATATCGTTTTGCTTGAGTATCAATGGCATGCGCTGTTTCACATTGTGAATGGTCCGCATGATGTCGTTTGGCGGAGTTGTTATAACGGAGAAAGATTTAATCGTTTCTTGAGTTCCTTTGTCCTTCCATGTGCTGTAAATCCCACCTACAAGGAAATAATCACTGTTCTTTGGATAAATGAAGTAAGGGTACTTTATGCCCCCAATATCCCGGCTTTCATAGAAGCCCGTAAACGGGATGACACATCGTTTCGAAATAATTGAAGTCTTAAAGGAAGCCAGATCAAATATGGTTTCTGACTTGGCATTTAATGTGTTATTGCTAATTTTCTTTGCTTCCGCAAGGGTTTTAACCCAGAAGGGGATTAGGCCCCATTGAAATAGATGAAGTGCGTCTTCGCCTTCATAATTCGCGATCGCAGCAAAGTTCTTATGGCTAAAACCGTTGGAATGATGCTGGATTTCATATTTCTCGAGCTCGATTAAGGTCCTCTTAAAATCAGCTTCAAGTTTGCGGGCTGCTGCCTTTTGTTGGGCGTGGTAACACATTGTAGAATCTTATGGGTTATTAATTTTCATACCACTAAATTACAGTTTAGGAAAGGAATTGTTATTTCTCAATTTAATGATTGGTTGAAACTAGCCTTGTCGGGGACGCTAAACTATAATTATGGAAAGTTCTGTATCTTATCATCATTATAAAAACTATACAAAACCACCGAAATATGAAACACCCACCACTATTTATCGCTTCAGCGTGCGCACTGAGTATTTTAATTTTCAGTTGTAACCGGGAACAGCCGAAAAAACAAGAAGTGTTTGAAAAAAAGATGGCCTGTTTTCAGTCTATTTCATTGGGTGACACTGCATGGCTCTCTATTGACACGGCTCAAAAAGCAATCGCCGGGACTCTAAAGATCAATTATGTCAATAAAATGGAGACTTACGATGGAAAGTTCACTGGGAAAATGCACGGCGATACGCTCAAAGGATATTTTGATTTCAAGATAAACAAGGCTGATCCGGCTTTTCGTAACCCGCTTGCTTTCTTAAAAAGAGATAACAAACTGACGATGGGGGTGGGACAGTTTATGACAGTGATGGGATCTGCCCAGTTTGATGATAGGGTGCCGATTGATTATGAGAAGGGGAGGTTTGTTTTTGAGGAAAAGGAATGTGAATGATTTCGGTATCTTGTATCGATTTATTCATTCCGCTCGTAATAGAATAAAACGCTAAACAGATACCACCATGAAAAGCTGTCTTCTCCCATAATCTTTTTGTTAATTATATTTTACATAACGTACAGGTACGTTAACTTTGCTCCCGTCTCCCCATTCCAGGGGAAATTCAATTCTGCAGCTTAAACTGGAAATTCCGCGGGAAGGGAAGGTGTTGCTATAATCATTCAATACATGGACATCGAGGTAAGGAAATTAGAATTAACAGATTACAACAGCTTGAAAGAAGCGATGATTCAGGCTTACGATAACTGGCAAACAGCTTATTGGAAAGAACATCATATAAAAAAACTGATTGACATTTTTCCGGAAGGCCAGTTGTGTGTAACTGTTGACGGCAAGGTTGCCGGCTGCGCGCTGTCGCTGATTCTGGATTATGAAATGCTTGGAACTGCGCATTCATACGCTGAGGCGACAGGCGGTTATAGTTTTGATACCCATAATCCTGCAGGCAATGTATTATATGGAATAGAAGTTTTCGTTAATCCCGAATTTCGGAATATGCGTGTGGGCAGGCGGCTTTATGAAGCTCGTAAAGCGTTGTGTGAAAACCTCAATTTGTCGAGAATAGTTGCTGGTGGAAGGATCCCGAACTATCATAAATATATTGACACGCTTACACCGAAACAATATATTCAGGCTGTAAAAAATAAAGAGATTCATGACCCGGTTTTGTCCTTCCAGCTGGCAAACGATTTCCACGTCATGAAAATTTTAACGGGATACATGCCCGGCGATAAGGAATCTAAAGATTATGCCACTCTTATCGAGTGGAACAATGTATACTTTGAAAGTGTAAGACATGCGCACGTAAAGAAAAAGAACAATGTAAAAATTGGTCTTGTGCAGTGGCAAATGAGGAGTCTCAAAAATCTGGAGGAACTATTTGACCAGATGGAATTCTTTGTAGACGTCGTTTCCGGCTATAAATGCGATTTCATTCTTTTTCCGGAGCTTTTCAACGCCCCTTTAATGTCGGCAACGAATAATCTGTCAGAGGCGGAATCTATCAGGGATCTGGCAAAGTACACAACGCTGATCCTGGACAAGTTCGCGACGATGGCGGTGGAGTATAATGTGAATATCATTACCGGAAGCATGCCATTTGTAGAAAATGACTCCTTGTTGAACGTTGGCTATTTGTGTCATCGTAATGGAGGAACTGAACGCTATGAAAAGCTTCACATTACCCCTAACGAGAAGAAATATTGGGGGATCAAAGGAGGAAATGGCTTAAAGGTATTTGAAACAGACTGCGCCAAGATTGGTATTTTGATCTGTTATGATGTGGAATTTCCGGAGCTGGGAAGGCTTTTGGCAGATGAGGGAATGGAAATTCTGTTTGTGCCTTTCCTTACGGATACCCAGAATGCATTTACACGCGTTAAGCACTGCGCTATGGCCAGGGCAATTGAAAACGAATGTTTCGTGGCAATAGCAGGTAGTGTCGGGAATTTACCTAAAGTGAAGAACATGGATATTCAGTATGCACAATCTGCAGTATTCACTCCGGGTGATTTTTCGTTCCCAACGAATGGTATTAAATCGGAAGCAACGCCGAATGCTGAAACGGTATTAATCGTAGATCTTGACCTTGATTTGCTGAAGCATTTGCATTCAAATGGTTCTGTTACTAATATGAAAGACAGGAGGTTGGATTTGTATTCATTGAATAAATCCAGTTGATGATAAAATGAGGTGCAGAGTCGGCGCCCGGCTCTTCCCCGGCTAGGTCGGGGATCTCCTCAAAGACACGCGGCCCAAGCCGCTGTGTCACACGGCTCGTGTCGCATGCATTGTATCCTACAAAGTAAGGTCGCCCCGCTGTGATTTTAATCCTGGGAATTTTGAAATTTATAGAGGCCGCGAGCTTTACGCCGCGTCTGCACAAGACCCGTCCCGGGCGTAGACCCGGGATCTCAGGGAACAGCCCCATTTCACGCCGAAAAATCCAAATATTTCTTTCAAAAACTCCCAGAATCCCATTTCCCCCATTGCGAATTTCATAATCTCGCTAGCACCCCCATTATGAATTTTACAATCTCGCTAGCACCGCCGTTTCGAGATTCATAATTGAGCTTTTACTGCCCTTGCGAATCTCGTAAAAGTGCATTTTTGCTTGTACTAGCCTTGTTTTTTGCTTAAATTAAAGAAAAAAAGCACTATGAAAACACCACGACTTTTTATGTATGCCTCCGATCTTATGAAGATCAACGGCAAGAGCGAAAGGACATGCAGGCGCCTTTTGCAGGAGATCAAGGAACGCTTCGGATTAGGGAAAGGGCAGAACGTAACTTACCACCAGGTGGCTGAGTTTCTCTGCCTGCCGGTCGACCAGCTCTTCCCCTACATCCGCATGTTCCCTTTTGTAGTTATTGGGTCCACGCCCTGAAATCGAAGCAGCCTTGATTAATTTCAAGGCTGCTTTTTTTGCTTAGTTAACTCTTGATTTCCCACACTTAAGTATTCACCTTCAGTTTTCAGTTTTCCACTTTCAGTTTTCAGTTTTCCATTTTGGTTTTCACTTTTCCCCTCCACCGGTGTTAAAGCGGCACAAGAGTGGTCCTGAACCGGTCCTGAACAATGGCTGAACAATGGCTGAACAATAGCTGAACCGGTCCTTGAGCGGTCACCAAGCGGTCTCGAGCGGTGTTTCAGCGGTGTTCGAGCGGACAATGAGCGGTCAACGAGCGGTGAACAAGCGGTGATTTTTTGTTGCACGTGAGCAGCTTCCTTTTATACGTGTAAGAATTAACGGCGAAGGCGCAAAGTTCTTGCAAGCGGTTCTTTAACCACGGAGTGCACAGAGGAAAACCACGGAGGGCATGATGCATATTCATTTTGCCTCAGTGTTCTTCGTGTTTTTCCTCTGTGGTCTCCGTGTTCAAACTGCATACGAAGTATGCATTGTTGTTCAACATTCGAAGTGCTATAGTCAGAACTAAATTTTCCTTGACATCTGATGACAAATCAATCCACTATCTGCCATTAACGGTCAAAACCGGCATCAAACCATTGAAAATGAGATATTTAACTCTTTCAAATCGTATATTCGTTTAAGCATTTTTACCGGTAATCTGAATGTGAAACTGAATTGTTCATTTAAATTAAAAACATCATGGAATTATTAGAAAATGACCTCATAGAAGGTTCAAGCGGTCGCTTCGGAAAGCGTCTAATTTACAGTCAGCGGGGACGCAAAACGGTTATCACCAGAAGGTCATCCCGGAAACGGGATCCCAATAGTATCCGTCAACAAGTGGTACGCGAAACTTTTGCGGAAGGCATAATTTACGCCAGGGGCGTTATAGCTGATCCGGAATTGAAAAGTCTTTACCAGGCGAAGGTAAAAGACAACCAAACAGCGTTTAATCTTGCAGTATCCGACTTCTGCAAAGCACCTCAGATCACCAGAGTTCATGTCTTCGATTACACTGGACAGATCGGCGATAAAATCATCGTCCGTGCCGTCGACGATTTCAAAGTCGTTTCGGTAGAACTGAAAATAACGGATAGTGCTGACAGTTTGATCGAGGAAGGTACGGCAGTGCTTTCTCCAAACGGCGCCGACTGGATTTACCTCGCAACGGCCACGAATCCTGTTTTAGCGGGCACGAAGATCCTCGTCAGTGCTGCTGATCTGCCTGGAAACGTCACCACGCAAGAGGTGCTGTTATAAGTTAATCTCCCGTGTTAGCTTAAGGTATGTCCCTGGAAAGAGGCCTTCGGGCCTCTTTCTTTCAAGCGATCCTAATTGTCGTTCAGAGGGAAAATAATTTGAGTATTAATTTGGAAATCACAGATATTAATCGTATTATTACGATATAATTATGGGAATGGTAGAACCACCCGTTTATAGAGCAGTAAGACATATTCCCACTCGAATTAGCACAATTTTGAAAATTAAACAATACCGAAATGAAAACCGACGACCAATTAAAAGAACTAGTAAAGCAGAAATATGGTGAAATTGCTTTGCAGGATAAAGAATCAAACCAGGCCTCATGTTGTGGCGCGGGCGGTTGCTCCACCGAAGTCTATAATATTATGACTGATGATTATACAAACGTCCCTGGCTATAAAGCTGAAGCTGATCTGGGCCTTGGATGCGGCTTGCCTACAGAGTTTGCCCGTATCAAAAGCGGCGATACGGTAATTGACCTGGGTAGCGGTGCTGGAAATGATTGTTTTGTGGCCAGATCCGAAACCGGTGAATCAGGGAAGGTCATAGGAATCGATTTCACTCCTGCGATGATTGAGAAAGCCAGAACTAACGCGGATAAGTTGGGCTTTAATAATGTGGAGTTCAGACAGGGAGATATCGAGAATATGCCTGTCGCCTCTAATGTAGCTGATGTAATAGTTAGCAATTGCGTCCTGAACCTGGTTCCCAACAAGGATGGAGTATTTAAAGAGATTTATCGTGTTCTGAAACCAGGCGGGCACTTCAGTATTTCTGACGTGGTATTGATCGGCGATTTGCCCGAGGCTCTTCAATCTGCTGCGGAAATGTATGCGGGTTGTGTTTCCGGAGCAATTGCAAAGGATGTTTATTTGAATCTCATAAAGACTAATGGGTTTGAAAATATCAAAGTTCAAAAGGAAAAGTCGATCCATATTCCTGCCGACATATTGAAAAATTACCTTGACGAAGCAGGAGTAAATGAGTTTAACACAGGAAGTTCGGGGATATTCAGCATTACTGTTTCGGCTGAGAAGGGAACGGATAAGAAAGAGTGCTGCGGGCCGGAGTGTTGCTAATTTTATAAGACTAGCTCCTCGTTTTTATAAATTGAGTGCAAGACGCCTATTTTAACGCTAAGGACGCAAAGGTTTTACGCAAAAAATGCAAAGCTTGATTTCTACCAAGCCTTTCAGATCTTGCTAGAACTCCTTGCATCCCTTGCGTTTTTAATTTCTTACTGCATGTATGATAGCTTCTATCTTGTGCACAAAGTTGCACGCTTTGCCCTCTGCGCCCTTTGCGTGTACACTGCGCCCTCTGCGGTTAATTCTTATAAGGTACGTATGCTGTAGGTCCCAAATTGTAAATTCCTCCGATTACGGTAAAGTCATCCCAATTTCACAATGAATCTGTATTGTATATTTTTATACTATATATCATATAAATGGTATATTTTTGTACTATTGTCCTGAGCAAATGGTCAGGATGATTATCATAATTTACGATTGCATATCTGATGATGGAAAAAACTATAAACAACGAGCATATCGACACAGAAGATCTGTTAGATCTTGAAGAGGGACACTACAACGCATCCTTTGAAACCCCCTTACGCCCCGATGCATTTGAACTCGACGATGAAACAAAAATCGACTTGATCGAAAAACATTTCAAGAGCATAATGCAGGTTCTTGGAATGGATATGGACGATGACAGCCTGAAAGATACTCCCAAAAGAGTAGCAAAAATGTATGTTAAGGAAATTTTTAGTGGATTGAACCCCGCCAATAAGCCTAAAACCACACTCTTCAAAAATTCATACCGTTTTAAAGAGATGCTTGTCGAGAGGGATATCGCGGTTTATAGTAACTGTGAGCATCATTTCGTTCCAATAGTAGGAAAAGCACACATAGGTTATATCAGCAGCGGACAAGTAATAGGCTTATCAAAGCTCAATAGAATAGTACAATATTGTTCTCAGCGCCCGCAGGTTCAGGAGCGGCTGACCATTCAGATTTCCAACTTTCTGAAAGAAGCGCTGGGGACTGAAGATGTAGCAGTAATTGTGGATGCCAATCACCATTGCGTTTCCAGCAGAGGAATAAAAGATACAGGAAGCAGCACAGTTACAGCGGAGTACAGCGGTAAATTTCTAAATGCTGATACCCGTAATGAGTTTCTTAAATACATCTATAAATGAAATTTCACGGGAAAAACATTCTTGTAGTAGGAGGGAGTTCGGGTATTGGTTTAGCTCTGGTTGATTCTTTAGTAGAAAGTGGGGCAGACGTTTATGTAATTTCGAGAACCAAACCCGGAGATTTTCCACAAGAGGTAAGACACCTCGAATTGGATATCACGGGTGATCTGGACTCCGTACAATCATTTCTTCCTGCCGTTTTGCACGGGTTGGTTTACGCCGTGGGAAGCATCAATTTGAAACCATTTGCAAGGTTGTCAGGAGATGATTTTTTGAATGACTACCGCCTTAATGTCTTGGGAGCAGCCCAAATTATACAACAATCCGCAAAACAATTGAAATCCTCCGGAGGATCATCTATTGTCTTAATAAGTACTGTTGCTGCTCAAATCGGATTGCCCTATCACGCCAGTGTGGCGGCAGCAAAGGGTGCTGTTGAAGGCCTGGCTTTGGCATTGGCGGCAGAGTTTGCCGCTCAGCAGATTCGTGTAAATGTAGTTGCGCCTTCGCTGACAGACACACCTATGGCGCAAAATCTTTTAAATTCAACGGAAAAACGCGAAGCCTCAGCTAAAAGGCATCCCTTGTCCCGCATCGGCAAGCCGGAAGATATCAGTAATTTGATCAGATTTTTGTTATCTGATGAGAGTAGCTGGATAACAGGGCAGGTTATTGGTGTGGATGGCGGTTTAGGTAAATTGAAAACTAATTGAGATGTTAAAAATTAACAGTGAGCATATCGCTCAGATGGAAAAATATTGCCGCATAAACCTTATAAATAGTGTTGCGGGTTATAAGTCGCTGAATCTTTTAGGGACAATAAGTCCAGATGGCATAACAAATCTTTCTGTTGTTAGCTCTGCTTTCCATCTGGGATCTAATCCGCCTCTTATTGGAATCGTAATGCGGCCTGAAAGGGAACATAATGATACACTCAAAAATATTAAGGACACGGGCCACTATACTTTGAATAATGTGCAGTCCGAATGGTTGCAGCAGGCTCATCAAACCAGTGCGAGTTATCCATCAGGTGTTTCAGAGTTCGATCAATGCGGGTTTAGTAAAGAATATCTACCCTCATTTAAGGCGCCTTTTGTACGACAGTCTTCGATTCGAATTGGCCTGGAACTACGCGATGTAATAGGAATGGAGCTTAACGGCACCACGATTGTGATTGGTGAGGTGATGCACATCTTAACGGAAAATGAGGTAATTGGCGATGATGGCTTGGTGGACCATGAAAGGGCAGGAACAATGGCAGTAACGGGGCTCGACGCGTATTATCAGCCGAAATTTACCGAGCGGTTGGCGTATGCGAAACCGGGAATAACAGTGAGTTTGAAAAGTGAGGAAGTAAGGTTGTATCCATAGAATAACGATGTAAATGCCACAACCCAATAACTATAGTGACAACTTCTTAAATTCCAGAAGACTCCTTGGTGATGCCGATGCCGATACTTTTGTTGCTGAAGTATTTGCCGACACCCAGAAAAAGAAGGATCTACAGGAATGGATGATGCTTGAAACGAGTTCC
>NZ_JBASJU010000190.1:0-32198 GCF_049655485.1 Daejeonella sp. | reverse complement strand
CGATAAGACTAATAATGAGATTATAACAACGAAAAATATGCCTGTTTCGAATGAGGCTAAACACTTGTTTCAATTCTTAGTGCAGAATGGTTATATCACCGATATTGATCACTATGATGCGAAGGACGTCAAGACGGTTTAAGTTTAAGTTATAAGTCAAAAGTAGTAGATCGAATTGCTAATTTCCACAGTGGAGTACTGGGAATACAACTCTAAACCCCTAACAACCAACAACCAACAACTACCAACCAACAACTAACCACTAATTCCTCATATTAATATACTGCAGAGGTTGTCCGAAATCTTCCTTTCTGCAAAGTGCAATTACAGCCTGGAGGTCGTCGATTTTTTTCGCCTGCACCCTGACCTGATCGTCCATAATTGATGCCTGTACTTTAAGCCCGCTATCTTTTATACTTTTTACGATCTTTTTAGCAGTTTCTTTATCGATTCCCTCCCTTATTTTAATTTCTTTTCTGAGCATGTTCCCGGAAGCGTATTCTTCTTTTCCGAGATCCATACTTCCCGGATCGAGATTATGTTTTACCATTCGGGAAATGATCGCATCCTGAATGGCTTTAAGACGCATATCGTTTTCGGTGATTACTGTAATCTCGTTGGTTTTTTTATCAAGCTCAACACTGCTTTTAGAGTCATTAAAATCATACCGGTTGAGTATCTCCTTTTTTGCAGTATTAATTGCATTGTCAAGCGTCTGCCCGTCAATCTTGCTTACGATATCAAATGTTGGCATAATTATTATTCTATTGGTTAATTAAACTTTTGTTAATATATTTAACTTAAGCACTTTATTTAAGTGTCTATAAGAAACCCTAAATCATGAAAGCAAATAAAGGAAAAACATCTAAGAAAGCGGTAAAAAAAGTTTCGAAACGTACAGTCAAAAAGGAACTGGAAACGTCGATATCTGATAAGTTTCTTGAAGCGTTAAAGGGTTTAGGGCTCGACGCAGAGAAATTATCTAAAGAAATAAAGAAAACGAGCCGCGTGTTAGCTAAAAAACTTTCCGATAAATACCAGGAAGTAAAGGTTGCTGTAGAAGAAAAGATCGAAAGCAACAAGAAAGCGAAAGCTAAAAAAGAAAAGAAACGACTTACTTCACCTAAAAAACCGGTTACCTCTGCAGTTGTCAAGGCTGAAAAAGTAGCAAGAGCAGCCGCTGCTGCAGCCCAGGCAAAAGCAGCAAGCACAAAAGTTGCTGTAAGGCGTACTCCTGCCAAAATCGCTAAAACAAAGCCAGCTGCAAAATCAGCCGGGCCTAAGGTGGTTACGTCTAAGCCGGTTGCAAAGGTTACAACCCGGCCAACTTCTACAAGAGCTACAATTAAATCGTCAGCTACGGCTGGGAAACAACCGGCCGCTGTTAAGAAGAACGCGAAATCAGTTACTGTTAAGAAAGCCACTGAAAAACCTGTTACAACGGAATCTCCAAAAACAGTTGTCCCCGATAATTCGTCGGAAACCATTGTTACAAACTAATTTGTGAATTTATTGTTTAATTAGCAAACAGACTTAATGGGATTTTAATACTAACTTAATATAAAATTGAGATTTTTACAGTCCCGTCCATTACGTGCGGGACTGTTTATTTTTACTACATGCCTAAGAATATTCCGCTTATTAATCGCGAGGTTAGCTGGTTATCATTTAATGACCGGGTATTGCAGGAGGCCGCAGATAAAACAGTTCCACTGGTAGAGCGTATCCGATTCCTTGCAATATTCTCATCAAACCTGGACGAGTTCTATAGGGTCAGAGTGGCTACTTTGAATCGCCTATCCAATATCAATACTAAATCCAAAGAGATTCTTGGATATAATCCGAAGAAGACTCTAAACCAGATTAAGACTATCGTGGTCCGCCAGGAACGCAAGTTTAATCACCTGTATGAAGACGATATAATCAAAGAATTAGAGCGCCAGAAAATATTCATTATTAGCGAGCGCCAGATGAATGTAGCAAGGGGACAATTTGTTAGGGAATATTTCCGGAACAAAGTTTTATCAACGCTTGTGCCGGTAATGATCGACAAGGACAAACCCTTTCCTCAATTAAAGGACAGGGCTATATACTTCTTCGTTAAGCTGACTAAAAATGCAAATAAAGAGAAGCAAAAATTTGCATTAATTGAGATTCCTACGGATGGTTCAAACAGATTCATTGTTCTTCCGGAAACTAATAATCTTAAGTTCATTACTCTTATCGATGATATTGTAAGGTATTGTCTGGATGATATATTCTTCATTTTTGATTATGATGCAATAGAAGCTTATTCCATACAGTTAACCAGGGATGCTGAACTGGATCTGGACAGGCATGTAAGTGAAAAGTTTATCGATGCGCTGTCAAAAAGCCTTCAGAAGCGCGGTAAAGGTAAACCCATGCGCTTGCTTTACGATTCCGATATGCCGCTGGACATGCTGACTCATCTAGTAGCTAAACTCGATCTGTCTGCAGACGGACTTATTCCAGGGAACAGGTACCATAATTTTAAGGATTTTATTAGTTTCCCGAATGTCGGCGGGCCTGAACTTGAGTATCCCAGGATCGTCCCTTTACCGGTAAATAATCTTTCCAGTGTTAGCAGTATTTTTGCGCAAATTGCTAAGCGTGATTATCTTATTAATCTCCCGTATCAATCGTTTGATTATATCATCCATTTTTTAAGAGAGGCAGCCATTGATCCGAAGGTTAGGGAAATTAACATAACCCTATACCGCCTTGCCGAAAATTCAAGGGTTATACATGCCTTGATCAATGCGGCTAAAAATGGAAAGAAAGTAAATTGCTTGCTTGAACTAAAAGCACGGTTTGATGAGCAGGCAAACATTTACTGGACCAATCGGCTGGAAGATGAAGGAATTGAGGTAAATTATGGGATGCTGGATTATAAGGTTCACTCTAAGATTTGCCTTGTAAGCAGGGTGGAAAAGGGTAAAAAAGTTTACTACGCTAATCTTGCTACAGGAAATTTTAATGAAAAAACTGCTTCTCTCTATTGTGATCATAGCGTTTTCACAGCAAACCCAGCGATCACCAAAGAATTAGTTAAGCTATTTGACGGGCTTCAGAAAAAAGTATTTTACCGTGGTTTTCAGAACCTGGTCGTATCACCCCTTGAAAGCAGGCAGAAAATATATGACCTGATAGAGAGAGAAATTAAGGTAGCCAATTCCGGGAAGCGAGCCTATATCATTTTAAAAATGAATAGTCTCACAGATGAGGACATGGTTGCTAAATTGTATGATGCAAACAACGCAGGGGTAAAGATCAACCTTATAATCCGGGGCATGTGCTGTTTGGTCCCTGGTGTAGCCGGATTCAGCGAGAATATCGAGGTTATTAGTATTATCGATAGGTTTTTAGAACACGCCCGGGTATGGATATTTGGCAATAACGGGAACGAGGAGATATTTCTGACCTCTGCAGACCTTATGGCACGTAATCTGGACCATCGCGTGGAAGTAGGGTTTCCTATCTTAGATCCTCTGGTAAAATCCGAAATCCGTGATATTATTGATATTCAACTTAAGGATAACACTAAAGCCAGGGAAATAAACCAGCTTAACAATAACCGGTACAAACGCAGCAGGGGCAAAGTTGAAAACCGTGCGCAGATTGATATATATACTTACCTGAAATATAAAAAATAAACCATTGAGATACGCTGCGATAGATATTGGATCAAATGCTGTAAGGTTACTTATAGCTGATATTATCCAAAACGATAAAGAGGTTTCTTTTAAAAAAACGAGCTTAATTCGGGTGCCTCTGCGTCTGGGAGATGATGCGTTTCTTGATAAAGAGATATCGGAAAAGAAAACCGAAGAGCTTATAAAGACCATGATCGCCTTTCGTCATCTCATGGATGTCTATAAAGTGAGTGATTACATGGCCTGTGCTACATCAGCCATGAGGGAAGCAAAGAACGGACAGAAAATTGTTCAGCAGATAAAACAGAAGGCTTCAATCGATCTTGAAATTGTGGAAGGGCAACGGGAAGCGAATATTATTTATGCGAGTCATATCGAACTAAGTCTGGAACGTAAGAAAAATTACTTGTATATTGATGTTGGTGGAGGTAGTACAGAACTCTCTGTTTTTAGCAATGGCGAAATGATTGCCTCACGTTCATTCAACCTTGGTGGGATACGAATTTTGGATAACCAGGATAAAGAAGAAACCTGGTCAGAGATGAAGGAATGGGTGAAGGACAAGGTGCAGAATTATAAGAATCTTTCAGGGATAGGTACAGGAGGAAATATCAATAAGCTGTTTAAAATGGCTGAGGGAAAGGACAATGATCCGATTACTTTCACCAAACTCCAGTCTCTATATACATACCTCAATTCCTTTTCGCTTAAGGATAGAATAAATGTCTTAGGACTAAATTCGGACCGTGCCGACGTAATCATTCCTGCTGCGGAAATTTATCTGACAGTTATGAAGTGGGGAGGAGTTAAACAAATTTATGTCCCACGCGTAGGCCTTGTAGATGGCGTTATTCAGTTGTTAATAGATAAGAATTTTAAAAACTAGTTTTACAATTCTACAATTTTCTTAGCGCCAACCCACAGGAAATAGGTGATCAGAGGCGCCATCAACACATCCATGGTATAATGCACATGTTGTATGAGCACGGCTATCCCAATCAAAACAGTTGCTATCAAGGCTAAAATCTTGTCCGCGTTTTTCCTGAGACATAGAAACATCAGGAACATCGCCGATGTGTGACCCGAAAAAAACAAGTCTTTTGTAATGAATTTCGGCCCGTAGAAAAAGTTGCTTATGGGATCGTGTATTGCAACCAGGTTGTCGGGCGCATTAAGCGGTACAAGCCCTATAGATACGAATCTTGAAAGGTTTATCAGGATGAATCCCCATAGAAAAGTTAAAAATATTTGTGGATCCTGTCTAAATCGGTGAAATGTAAGCAGCGCCATTGACCATATAGTAACAAATATAAATAATGAGAGATCATATGCCGGTAGCCACTGCAGTAGATAGTCATTGAATTTAATTCCATTCCTCTGCTCTATGGCCTGGTAGAAAAAAGGAAGCGAAATAAGGATTAGCGAA
This sequence comes from Daejeonella sp., assembly GCF_049655485.1. Taxonomy (GTDB): domain Bacteria; phylum Bacteroidota; class Bacteroidia; order Sphingobacteriales; family Sphingobacteriaceae; genus Daejeonella. The sequence continues at coordinate 27,098 of NZ_JBASJU010000190.1, read as the reverse complement.
ATAATTATTAAACCCGATATCAGTTTTCTTCTGTATTCTGATGAGGCCCAGTTGTCTCTCCATAGACTTACAATGGCACTTTGTTCTTGACTCTGCATATAGTTTTTTTTTTAAGCGCGCAAAACTACAATTAATTACATAAGACAATAAATTAATTTAAAAGTTACGTTAAGTTAATATGATTTTTAATGCGCTTGCTGGAGATTCCTTGTGCCCCTAACGAACCCATCCGGATGGGTCAACCGGGCTCCTGCCTTTCCAGATCTGGAACTGCATTTCGCTGATGCCTTCGGCCGGGTCATTAGCAACTGTACCTATTCTCTGACGTGTACTTACTTTTTGGCCGGCAGATACATTAACACTTTTGAGTTTTGAATAAATCGAAAAATATTCCCCATGCCTGATCATCACAGCATAATTGTTCAGAACCATAAATACCTGGCTTACCTGGCCTTCGAATACAGCATATACAGGTGCACCAGCGGCAGTTTGAATATTAATTCCCGGGTTGAATAAGGTTACATTGGATTTATACCTGTACTGACCAAATCCTTGGGTTACAGTGCCTTGCGCGGGCTTTTGCAATCTGCCGCGATTGCCCATAAAGCTGGAAGAAAGTTTTGCATCTTCGGGACTGGAAGCCAATACCGATGTCCCGCTGGATACCTTTGGTGCAGGTTTTGCAGCGGTGCTGGTGCTTGGTTTACTTGCACTTGTTCCTGCTTTGGCTTTCGCTGCTGCCAGTTTCGCAAGCCTGGCTTTTTCAGCGAGCCGCGCCCTCTCAGCTGCTTTAAGTTGTTCGGCGAGAATCTCTTTTCGGATGGCGGCCTGGATCGCATTGTTAAGATTGGCCGCGTCTTTTTGCTTTTTAACGAGTTGTTGCTGTAATGTTCGCTGCTGTTTTGTTAAACTGGTCAGTATTTTAGATTGCTGGTCTTTGTCTTTCCCAAGCGTTTGTTTCTCTGCGAGTTGGTCAGTAAGGAGGTGGCTCTTCTCCTTTTTATTTTCGTCGAGTATTGTAATCTCTTTTTTAAGATTAGACTGGGTTGTCTCTATATATTTGGCCTGTGACTTTCTGACTCTGCCAACTTGCTGGATATACTTTAACCTCATATAAGCCTGGTTAAAGTCCTTCGCTGCGAAAATGAACATGAGTTTATCATATGAGCCCTTGTTACGAAAAGCAAACAGTATCATTTTCGCATACTCCTTTTTAAGGTTACTTAAATTAGACTGTAAAGTCCGAACTTCGGAAGTGTTGGTGGAGATTTTATTATCCAGCATCTTGATTTCGGAATTAATTGTCCCAATCTTTTCTTCTCGAAGCCTTATTTGAGTATTTAACAAGTTTATCTGGGTGAGCGAAAGTTTTTTATTCTTGTCGACCCGGCTGCGGGTTTTCTTTAAGGACTCAATTTCCCGGTTGATAGCAACTTTTCGTTTTTTTAGTTCAGAACTGCTTTGGCCGAAAGATACCTGGATTGTTAGAATTACTAATAGAAGCGTTATTAACCTGGATTTTTGCATTGATAGCTTTTGTGCGCGGCAAAACTAGTGAATAAGCTGGCATATCGGATATTTTTTTAGGATAAAACAAAAAGGGAGACTGGTCTTTTCCATACTTTTATACCGAATAATCACCACATGCCCGCCGATATACGTCATCCCATTTACAACCTCCAGTTCGGGTTACTGTGTTTGAGCTCTTTTTTGTTTTCAGCGAGCTTCAATATGCTGATCCCGGAACTCCCTGCATACCTCGCCAACTTGGGCGGAGCTGAGTATAAGGGTTATATTATAGCCCTATTTACTTTAACAGCTGGAATTTCCCGGCCTTTCAGTGGAAAATTAACGGATAAGATTGGTCGGGTTCCTGTAATGGCGGTAGGTTCTCTGGTCTGTGTTATATGCGGCTTACTGTATCCACTTTTAACCTCTATCGCAGGGTTTCTGTGGTTAAGGTTATTCCACGGTTTTTCAACTGGCTTTAAGCCCACCGCAACGGCGGCCTATGTTGCTGACATAGTGCCGGGAAACCGCTGGGGAGAAGCCATGGGGATCCACGGATTATGTTTTAGTACCGGCCTGGCCATTGGGCCCGCAATTGGAAGTGAGCTAACGGCAAGGTTTTCAATAAATGCACTGTTTTATTGCTCATCACTATTTGCTTTACTTTCTATTGTCATTCTCATGAATATGAAGGAGACATTGGTAAAAAAAGAAAGATTCAAGCTTGCCTTACTTAAAATAAACAGGAAAGAAATTATCGAAATCCGGGTGATAGGAGGAGCTTTCGTAACCTTTTTATCCTATCTGAGTTATGGGGCAATTTTAACGGTAATTTCGGACTGGGGCACTCATTTAGGGGTGGCTAATAAAGGCCTTTTCTATATGGTTTTTACAGTTTCATCCCTTTTAATCAGATTTGCGTCTGGCCGATTGTCTGATAGGATTGGAAGAACCAGCATCATCAAGTTTTCGCTCCTTTTACTTACTAGTGCTCTCATATTTATAGGACAGGCAGATTCCCCTTTTCAACTGATGACGGCCGCAGCGGTGTATGGCGTCGCTACCGGGATGCTTTCACCGGCTCTTACCGCATTTATTATTGACCTTAGTCACCCGGAACATAGAGGCAAAGCTGTTGCTACTATGTACATAGCCCTGGAAGCTGGAATAGGATTGGGGGCTTTTATGGCAGGGGCCATGTACATTAGTGATATACAAATGGTGCCGCCCACATTCTATATCATTGCAGGTTTTACTCTTCTCGCTTATTTATATCTTCAATTTATATTCAAACAAACACGTATAATTAATGAATCCACAAATTCTTAGAGATCTGGTTAGCGTGCACATGCCCTACGGCAAGTATAAAGGGAAGCTTATTTGTGATATTCCTGAATATTATCTGGTATGGTACGAGAATAATGGTTTTCCTGAAGGGAAGATTGGGGTGCTGTTATCGACTATGTATGAGATCAAACTGAATGGTTTGGAATATCTTCTTAGACCTCTGAAAAAATAGCGGCTAAACTGCTAAAAATATTAGTTTTTAAAAGCTTTCCCTTATATTTGATGCTGAGCAACAATTATGTACGCCATTGTCGATATAGAAACTACAGGAGGTCATGCTAATGCAAATGGCATAACTGAAGTAGCAATAATAATTCATGATGGCCAAAAGGTCAGCGAACGTTTTAGTACACTCATTAATCCTCTCATACCTATTCCAATCTACATACAGGCGCTCACAGGGATAAATGATGAAATGGTAAGCTCTGCTCCAACATTCAAGGAAGCTGCAGCAGAAATTTACAACCTTTTACACGACAAAATTTTTGTCGCTCACAATGTAAATTTCGATTTCTCATTTCTTAAGCACCATCTTTCTGCGGCAGGTTATTTCTTGCAAACAAAGAAGTTATGTACGGTGCGATTAAGCCGGAAAATAATGCCTGGTTTTAATTCTTATAGCTTAGGTAAACTTTGTAATCAAGTAGGAATTGAACTTATTGACCGACATCGCGCCATGGGAGATGCTTCGGCAACAGCTTGTTTATTTTCTATGCTGCTTGAGCGCGATACTGAAGGCCATATAGCGAAGGCTTTAAATGTTCGTTCAAAAGAACAGTCGCTTCCTCCCCATTTGCCAAAAGAAGATATCGACAAATTGCCGTCGGTCCCTGGGATTTATTATTTTCACAACAGTAAAGCAAAAGTGGTATATGTCGGAAAAGCGATAGATATCAGGAAAAGAGTGAATAGCCATTTTGCGAATAATAAAGGTGGACGGCAGAAGCAGGATTTCTTACGCGACATTCATCACATCACATTTACCGAATGTGCTACTGAATTGATGTCGTTCATTATGGAAGCCGTTGAAATAAAGCGTCTCTGGCCGGAACATAACCGGGCGCTTAAACGCTTCGAACACATGTACGGGCTTTTCCTCTACGAAGATCAAAACGCTTATCTGCGTCTGGTTGTTGATCGCAGACGGAAATTCTCTACCCCAATTTATACCTTCAATAATTTATCGGAGGGGTACTCACTTATAAGGTTCCTGCTTGTGGAATTTAATCTCTGTCCTAAACTGTGTTTTATTCAACGCAGTATTGATCAATGTATAGGAATCGCAGACCATACTTGCTTTGGTGCATGTGAACAAAATGAATCAGCGCCAGAATATAATAATCGGGTTTTAAAATCCACGGCTTACGTGAAAAGTTCGCTTCCTACTTTCGCAATTATTGACAAAGGGAGGACCTTATCAGAGAAGAGCTGTATTTTACTGGAAAAAGGAATTTTCTATGGCATGGGCTTCATCCCTGAGGATCAGGCGATTCACGGAATTGAACCGCTCAAAGAATTACTAACTGTTTATTCTTCTAATGATTATATAAAAAACATCATTCGCAGCCATGCCGAGAGGTTTCCCGAAAAGATAATCTGCTTCGATCCGCAACCGCATTCGCTGGAAAATTAACGAGGCTTCCAAATTTGCTTTTCATTTAATAAAACCACTTATGTGGAATAATTTTTGTAGTATGAATGTTAATTAATCCTAAACATTTTACAAAACCTATTGTTATTTAAAAAACAACTTAAAACAAGCACAATGAAAAAGAAAGTTTACTTCCTGGCAACAGCATTAATGTTAATGTTCTCTGCCCCATCAGTAATGGCAAGTGATGCTAAATCTAAGCCAGAAATGACTGATAATCAAAAAGTACGTTTTGCCCAGATCAACCAAAGGGTTGAAGAGATCAAAAGCATGGACAGATCTGAATTAAGCCGCGAGGAACGTAAAGCACTTCGTAACGAACTTCAAGAGATGAAAAAAGAAGCGAAAGCGATGACCGGAGGAGTTTATCTTTCTGTTGGAGCAATCATTATCGTTATCTTATTATTGATTTTGCTTTTATAAGTTCTTACTTCATTAATAAAAAAGGCCGTCTCATTAGAGATGGCCTTTTTTATTTAATATTCTGTATAGAATTTGACTTCTGCTGGGTTTTAAGCAAACGATTTTATATTACAACATAACAGTCATACGCTTGATATTCCTCCACGACTTACTCGTAAAACTAGGTTTTTAAGGATTATTGATTATTCGGGATAATGGTTTATATGGCTTACAATTTTTCTGATCCGCTCGTCAAGTTGATTGACGGACTTATCAAGTAAGTCCAGGTATTCAGGTTCTTCGGTATAAGGATTTTCTTTTAAAAGCATCATCAGGCCCATAATCGAAGCTACCGGCTGCCGGAGTTCATGCGATTCAATTCTGGCGACCTCACGGAGTACAGCATTCTGTTTTTTTAATTGCGTTAAGCTTCGGTCTAATTCCATGATATGGCTTACCTGATTAGCAAGGGCCGCAAGGCATTCCATTTGTTGAGATGTGAGATCTTTTGGGGTGGTATCATAGACACATAGTGTCCCTACATTATATCCGTCGTACGACTTTAAATTTGCACTTGCATAGAATCGTATGTGAGGATCGTTAGCAACCACAGGTGCGGAAGCAAATCGTACATCTTTACTTGCATCATTTACGACCATTATTTGGTCTTTTTCTATTGCATGGGTGCAAAAGGAGGTGCTTCTTGGCATCACTGTCGCATCGATTCCAACTTTTGCTTTGATTAACTGAATGTCATAGTCCATTAATGTAATGAGGGCAATCGGACTGTTACAAATTACCGATGCCAGCATGGCGATTTCCTGAAGATCCTTTTCCCTATTAACATTAAAGTCCAGATATCGCTGAACTGCACTAACCCTTTTATTTTCAGTTGCAACATCCATTTTTTCCGGTTTTTGAAACTATATACGTGCACATAACGAATTTAGTTTGGAATGACCATTAATTGTTGATCATGCCGTCTTAATTCGCAGGAACAAAACCAAATTACTAATTATAGCGTAAGTAAAAGATCAAAACTAAAATATAAAATTATGGGATTAGGTGGTCCGGAATTAATTCTGATTGGAGCAGCAGTACTTCTGCTGTTTGGCGGCAAGAAATTGCCTGAACTTATGCGTGGCCTTGGAAAAGGTATTAACGAATTCAAAAATGCGAAAGAAGGCGTAATAACGTCTCAAGATGAACCTGCTACAGTGAACAGCCCGATTCCTGAAAAAACCATAATTTCGTAATCTCTTATGATGTGCTAAGTAAAATGGCATCTTATAACCGTGTACATTCGTTGGTTTTATAAGTATTGTTATTTATAACTTAGCGTAGAATATTGAGATGAAGATTTTATACGCTATTCAGGGAACAGGTAATGGTCATTTAAGCCGTGCGATGGACGTCATACCATGCCTTATGAAGCATGGAGAGGTGGATATAGTAGTTAGCGGAATTCAGAGTGATCTCACGCTACCTTTCCCAATAAAGTACAGCTTGCGTGGTCTTAGCTTCATTTTTGGAAAAAGCGGAGGTGTAGATCTTTGGAAAACCCTTGCAAAGTCCAATATCAGGAAACTTGTCAGCGAAATAAGGGAGCTTCCTGTCGAAAATTACGATCTGATAATTAACGATTTTGAGCCAGTTTCGGCATGGGCGTGCTACATAAAAAATCTTCCCTGTATTGGGCTCAGCCACCAGTCGGCTGTTTTAGCAGAAAACGCGCCTGCTCCAGTGGTCACCGACATGATTGGCAAGCTTATCCTTAAAAACTATGCTCCGAATACGGCTCAATATGGATTTCATTTTAAGCCTTACGCGAAGGATATTTATACGCCAGTTATCCGAAAACAGGTACGGGATCAAAAGATTGAACAGGGTGAGCATTACACGGTTTACCTGCCCTCATATGATGACAAACGGCTGATTCTAAAGCTCGGGCAGTTTAAAAATGTAAAATGGGATGTTTTTTCGAAACATAACAGAAAGCCCTTCACAAGCAAAAATGTATCGATACAGCCCATCCACAATGATAGATTCATCAAAAGTATGTCGGGGAGTGCGGGTGTGTTGTGCGGCGCGGGATTTGAAACTCCAGCCGAGGCACTTTATATGAACAAAAAGCTTCTGGTTATTCCGATGCGGAATCAGTATGAGCAGCAATTAAATGCAGCAGCACTTAGGGATATGGGAGTCCCGGTGATCAGGAGCCTCAAAAGCAGGTACGACATGGTAATTGCCAGCTGGCTTGAAAATGAGAGAACTGTTAAAGTAGATTATCCGGATATAACAGCCGGGATTATTGACCAGATAGTTCATAATCATACGAGCAAGGAAAAGAACGGCGGTCTTAAAACAATTCGTCAAAACGGACTATTCACATAACATCATGTATGCACCGGCAGGGTCTTAGCCAGGTCAATTCTTAACCAAAGAGATCGCTGGATAGATATCTATCCCCCCGATCACAGACAATAAAGACGATAACGCCTTTGTCTAGTTCTTTCGCAAGCTTTATGGCTGCCGAAGCAGCACCGCCACTACTCATTCCAGCAAAAATTGCTTCTGTCTTAGCGAGTTTTCTTGTCATTTCAACAGCATCTTGTTGGGATACATCAATGATACGGTCTACGCGAGTAGCGTCAAATATCTTTGGGAGATATGCAACTGGCCATCTTCGTATTCCTGGGATAGAGGAATCTTCCGTTGGCTGACATCCCACAATAGTAATTTCCGGACTTTGTTCTTTGAAGAACATTGAACATCCCATTATTGTACCCGTGGTACCCATAGAACTTACAAAGTGGGTAATCTGACTATTGGTATCTCTCCAAATTTCGGGTGCTGTCGTCTTGTAGTGGGCCAGGTAATTGTCAGGATTAGCAAACTGATTAAGCATGAAATTCTTTCCCGAAGCGGCTTTTTCATCTGCGTAATCGCGGCAAGCTTCAATTCCTTCTAGTAAAGTCACTCTGGCTCCATAGGCCTCCATGGTAAGCCTTCTTTCCTTTGTGGAATTCGACGGCATTACCAACTCAATTTCCAGGTCAAATAACCTTGCCATCATGGCAAGGGCAATTCCTGTATTTCCGCTTGTTGCTTCAATAAGGGGTACACTCTTATCTATTTCTCCGCGTTCGATTGCGCTGCGTATCATATTGAGCGCGGCTCTATCTTTCACACTTCCGCCTGGATTATTTCCTTCGAGTTTGGCAAATATCTTAACGTTTGGATTTGGATTTAATCCTTTAATCTCAACCTGTGGAGTGTTTCCTACAAAATCAACTAAACTTGCCATACATTAAAATTTGTTTTTCTTTCCTGTCGAAATAACCACATCTGCTGTATTGTATACCGATGAACCAGGAGGAACGCTTTTTGTTAGCCAAACGTTACCTCCAATAATACTGTGGTGCCCTATGACAGTCTCTCCGCCTAATATGGTAGCCCCGGAATAAACCACTACATGGTCTTCTACTGTAGGGTGCCGCTTGGTGTTGGCCATGTTTTTATCCACACTAAGTGCACCCATAGTAATACCCTGATATAACTTTACATGTTTCCCGATTTTGCAAGTTTCCCCGATCACAACTCCTGTTCCGTGGTCGATATGAAAATACTCGTCAATATCTGCACCGGGGTGTATATCAATTCCTGTCTTGGAATGAGCATATTCAGTAAGGATTCTTGGTAGCAAGGGAATATTCAGCAGATATAATGCATGAGCTAAACGGTAGAATGAAATAGCATAGAAGCCCGGATAAGCCCTGATCACTTCGAATTCACTTTTCGCGGCCGGGTCTCCATCAAAAATTGCCTGAATGTCTGTATTAAGCACACGGTATATTTCCGGGATCTGTGCGAAGAAGTCTTTCGATAACTTTTCGTGGTCGCAAAGATCACAGGCTTTAGTGGCCACCATGATTTTCGAAAGTTCGTCTTCAAGCTGTTGGAAGTGGTTTTTCAGCTCTTCGATGGAATTTAAAGGCCGTTTGGACAGTTCAGGGAATACCAGACGGATCAGATCATTAGCCCAACGCGATATTTCCTTGTTAGAAGGAACCTCATCTGCATCCTGCTGCTTTTTAAAAATATGCCTGAAAAAATCCTCGTTCATCGTAAGTAGCTGGATGTGATCTTGTGTTGGTGATTATGCAAGTTTAATAAAAAGAATGTTTACGCTTTGTAAAAAGGTAATTGTGGATCAAGAATCTTAACGTCTCAACTTAGGGCTTAAAATGGGCCAGGAGTTTTAAAAGGTCTTCCGGTGTGTCAATGGCCTGGCTTTCTTTGTCCGTTATCGCTACCTTGATTCGATAGCCATTTTCTAACCAGCGCAATTGTTCGAGTGATTCCGCTTTCTCGAGAGAGGATATCTCCAGTTTAGTTATTTCTGATAAAATTGCGGCCCGGTACCCGTATATACCGATATGTTTATAAAAGGTATGCTCCTTTAGCCAATTTTTTTCGTTTGACGAACGAATAAATGGAATTGTATTCCGGCTAAAGTATAGGGCCTCCATATTCTTATTGAAGGTTACTTTTGGGGTGTTTTGGTTAAAGAGCTCCGTTGGGCTTGTTATTTTCTTAACCAGGGTGGCTAAACTGGCGTTTTCGTCATTAAAGCAGCTGCATAATAGGTCGATCTGCTGCGGGTCAATCATTGGCTCGTCGCCCTGAATATTTATACAGATATCGAATTCTGGAAATAAGCCAGCCACTTCATTGCATCGGTCGGTTCCGCTGGGATGTGTTGCTGAAGTCATCACTGCTTTGCCGCCGAAACTTTCTACGTGCTGCAAAATACGCTGGTCGTCTGTAGCAATAATAAGTTCATCAAGTCTCGACGATTGGCAGCATTGCTCATAAACACGCTGGACCATGCTCTTACCGGCGATGTCTGCTAATGGCTTTCCGGGAAACCGTGTGGATGCGAAACGTGCGGGTATGATTCCAAGTATCTTCATCCTAATAAACTTTACACCTGACTAGAAAAGACCATTTATTTCGCGCTCTATACTGTTGATTACAAAACCCAGGTCTTCGGGGTTATTCGCAAAATCCAGTTTGTCTTTATCAAGAATAAGCAATTTGCCTGCGGTGTAGGAATCTATCCATTTCTTGTATTTTTCATTAAGTTTTGATAAATAGTCCAGTCGGATCCCAGCTTCATATTCACGTCCTCTTCTTTGGATATTATTTACCAGGGTTGGAACCGACGCCTTCAGGAAAATCAGTAGATCCGGAGGTCTTATGAACGAAGTGATATTTTCAAAAATGGAAGTGTAATTATCATAATCGCGGGAGGTCATTAATCCCATATCATGCAAATTTTCAGCAAAAATATAGGCATCCTCGTAGATAGTTCGGTCTTGAATTATATTTTTATTGGTTTGCTGAAGCTCCAGAATCTGTTGGAAGCGGCTGTTAAGAAAATAAATCTGGAGATTAAAACTCCATCTTTTCATATCGCTGTAAAAATCTTCCAGGTAAGGGTTGTTGTCAACAGCTTCAAACTGGGCTTCATAGCCCAAATGCTTGGCAAGCAATTCTGTAAGGGTAGTTTTGCCGGCCCCAATGTTTCCAACGATAGCAATGTGCATGGTGTTAAGATATGTGCAAAGCGGCAGGCGCCAAGCGAGTTTGAAAATACAAATTGTTTTTACTCCGGCAAAATCCTAAAAACTTTTAAAGCCGATGATTTCCCGGACTTGCCGGATGGTTTTAGAAGCACTTTCGCGAGCCTTTATAGCCCCAAAGCGGGCGACTTCTCTTAGGTAGGTATCGTCAGCCGCAATTTCCCTGATCTTCTCGCGAATAGGGGTGGTGGCAATAATCATATCCTCAGCCAGTTGTTTTTTGAAGTCGCCATATCGGATCTGACAGTTGTTGTACTGATTATCAAAATGAGAATAGGTGTCTGGGGCCGAAACGATTTTAAGGAGATCAAACAAGTTTTGAATTGCCTCAGCCTTAGGCTGGTTTTCTTCCGTTGGACCGCTATCAGTTACAGCACGCATTACTTTTTTACGAATCACCTCGGGTTCATCAGAAAGAAAAACCGCATTGCCTTCACCCTCAGATTTACCCATTTTACCCTTGCCGTCCAGACCGGGTACTTTGAGAAGTTTTTCAGTAAAATTAAAAGCAAATGGTTCCGGGAAATACTCTTTATTGTACAAGCGGTTAAAACGGTTTCCGAACGTTCTGGCCATTTCGAGGTGTTGTTCCTGATCTTTACCGACAGGCACTTTTGTAGCTTTGTGTATAAGGATATCTGCCGCCATAAGAACCGGATAGGTTAGGAGGCCAGCATTTACATTGTCGGGGTTCGCCCGTACTTTATCTTTAAAAGACGTACTTCTTTCCAATTCGCCCATGTAGGCGTTCATATTCAGATATAAATAGAGCTCAGAAATCTCAGGAACATCCGATTGGACATAGATGGTAGCTTTTTCCGGATCAATGCCGGCAGCGAGATATTCTACTAACACCTGTTTGACACTGCCATGAAGATCATGCGGAGTAGGATGTGTAGTTAACGAATGATAATCGGCAATGAAAAAATAGCACTTATATTCATGCTGCATCTGCACAAAATTTTTCACAGCTCCAAAGAAGTTTCCCAGATGTAGTTTTCCAGTACTTCGGATTCCACTAACGACAGTTTCCATAATAGGGGCGAAAGTAAGGATTTTTTCTATAACGGCTCAACATGCCATGCTTTTCAACCCGGTTTAGGTATTCTTAGAGAATTGTCTATTTTTGATGCAGGATGAAAAAGATTCTTAAGAAACTACACCTCTATTATTTTCTAATCCTGCTTTCGCTTTCTTTCATCGCTTTATATCCTTTCATCTATCTTTCCGCCCGTAAACCAATTAAATTTAAGAGTTTAAATAGCCTTAGATGGGCATTCAGTCTGGTTAGTACTACACTTTCGGGTATTTTTTACAGATTCTCCTTCGAAAAGGAAATCGATTGGGACAGGACCTATATCATTTGCGGCAATCATACATCCAATCTTGATATTACAGCGGTCATTTTGCTGGTAAAAAAAAATATGGTCTTCATGGGAAAGGATGAACTGTTAAACAATTTCATAACGTCGATCTACTTCAAGACAATAGACATACCGCTTAACCGCGATAGTAAAATGTCGGCCTTCAGGGCTTTTAAAAAAGCGGAGGAAAGTATAAAAGAGGGGAAAAACGTCGTGATTTTTCCAGAAGGCATGATAAGCGGGAATTACCCTCCCGAACTTCAGCCTTTTAAAAACGGTCCGTTTAAACTTGCGATTGAACACGGAGTGCCAATCTTGCCTATAACTATTTTTAATAACTGGGAATTGATGTGGGATGACGGAGCCAAATATGGAAGTAAGCCAGGAATTTGTGATATTTACATCCACGCTCCCATAGAAACATCGGGCCTGCTTCAAACAGATGCTGAAAGTCTAAGGAATGAGGTTTATGAATTGATGAAAGAGCGCCTTAGCAGTGGGGAGCAAATACCTAATGGAAAGAAAAAGGGATGAAGATAGATTTTGATATATTGGAAAAGGTGGCTCATCTGGCAAGGCTGGAAGTAAAAGATGCCGAAAAGGAAGGACTGCTGAAGGATATGAACAATATTCTTAGTTTTATGGATAAGCTAAATGAGGTTAATACTGATAAGGTTGAACCTCTGGTATACATGAACGAAGAATTTAATGTACTTAGAGAGGATAAAATCATACCAACTATAAGCAGGGAAGAAGGACTAGCGAATGCCCCGAAAAGCGACGGCAAATACTTTCGTGTAGCGAAAGTGATCAATAAGCAGTAATTTTAGTCAGGCTGTAACAAGGGGACTTACAGCTGGTCTAAAAAGAAAACCTGCAAAGCAGGCCGACGACAAAATATAAAGCTTAAACAGGCTTCATTTCCGTCAGAGCAAATAGAGCAAATAGTATTTAAAGGAAAAATATGGCGCAAGAATCTCTAATAACATTAACAGATATCGGTAGGAAATATGTTATCGGGGCTGAAACCATACATGCTCTAAAATCAGTTACCTTAACAATTAACAAAGGCGAATTTGTAGCATTGATGGGCCCTTCCGGCTCCGGCAAATCGACTTTAATGAATATCTTAGGTTGCCTTGATACACCCACAAAGGGAGTTTACATCCTGAATGGGAACCGCGTCAGCGAAATGACAGACAGTGAACTTGCCGAAGTAAGGAACAAAGAGATTGGATTTGTGTTCCAGACTTTTAATTTGCTTCCGCGCTCATCATCTCTGGAAAATGTTGCATTGCCGCTTGTTTACGCAGGGATTGGCCGGCAGGAAAGAGAGGATAGGGCTCAGCAAACTCTCGAAAATGTTGGTCTCGGAAATCGTGTCCATCATAAACCAAATGAACTTTCCGGAGGGCAGCGTCAGCGGGTCGCTGTAGCGCGTGCTCTTGTAAATAATCCCTCAATCATTCTTGCCGATGAACCTACAGGCAACCTCGACACAAAGACTTCTGTAGAGATAATGGGGCTGCTTGAAGAGATTCATTCTAAAGGAAATACAATAATCCTGGTTACACATGAGGAAGACATCGCACAGCATGCCCATCGCATTGTTCGTATGCGTGACGGTTTGATTGAAAACGACTATCAAAACGAGAACATTAAGACAGTTTCTCCAAGACTCGAGAAAATGAAAATTTCAGGGTCGGATTTTGAGAAGATTGAGTGAAGCCAGAGGTCGGAAGTCCGAAGTCTGATGTCGGAAATCTAATACAGCGCCTTTAATTTTAACCCCCATCTTTTTTTAAACCTGGAAGTCTCAGACCTCAGACCTCAGACTTCAGACCTCAGTTATCCATGAAAATATATACCAAAACCGGAGATAAAGGCCTTACTTCTTTAATAGGCGGTACCAGAGTGCCAAAGTATGATCTAAGAATAGAGAGTTACGGAACTGTAGATGAACTCAATTCATACATCGGCATGATCCGGGACCAGAAGATTGACGATCATTACAAAGAAATCTTGAAAGAAATTCAAGACAGGCTTTTCACAATCGGAGCTGCTCTTGCATCGGACCCTGTTAAATCAAAAATGACTATTCCCGACCTTAAAAATGGGGATATAGAAATACTTGAGAATAATATGGATCAGATGAATGAGGTCTTGCCAGATCTGAAGCATTTTATTCTTCCCGGCGGCGATCAGGCTGTATCTTTTTGTCACATTGCCCGCTGCGTTTGCCGCCGTGCTGAACGTATTACTGTACACTTGAGTGAAGAAAGCTTCGTGGAGGAGAAAGTTATAATCTACCTAAACCGACTGAGCGATTTTCTTTTTGTGCTTGCGCGAAAACTGGCTTTTGACAGTAGTTTGCCCGAAAACATATGGATTCCAAGAGTTTAGGTAACATGTTAGAAAATAATTAATAATCTTATTTAAATTATTATACTTTTGCACAAAAAGTATAAAACAAATTCTAAGAATATGTATTGGACATTAGAATTAGCGTCGCATTTAGAGGACGCGCCATGGCCGGCTACAAAGGACGAACTTATAGATTACGCGATCCGTTCAGGCGCTCCTGTTGAAGTTATTGAAAACCTTCAAGCTCTGGAGGATGATGGAGAACCCTATGAAAACATCGAAGAAATCTGGCCAGATTACCCAACTAAGGACGATTTCTTCTTTAACGAGGACGAATATTAGACCTTCATCCCGCCCTGGCGGGATTTTTTTTTAATTAATAAAGCGATTTTTTTACCTAAGTCAAACAATCGGTACGGTTTTAGTATTAATGGTATGAAACTTAAACTATATTAATTAACTAAAAACTAAAAACTATGGGTAATTTACTTTATTTGATCGCAGTTATTTTGATTATATTCTGGATCTTTGGAGCGTTCATTTCACCAATGGGTGGAAACTTAATTCACATTCTTCTGGTTATCGCAATCATCGCGATCTTGCTTCGCGTAATTCGTGGAGGAACGGTCTAACAAATAAATTTAACTGCACTCGTTTAAACGGGTGCAGTTATTTTTTTGAGTTTAAATACGATTCTGCAACGAGTATATCTTCAGGAAACGTTATTTTTAAATTGCTGGTTTCACCTTCGATCAGAAGGATATTGACTCCAGTCTTCTCCACCACCGAGGCATCATCGGTGAATTCCACATCATACTCTTGTAAATAAGCTTTTTTAAGCACTTCGCTTTTAAACACTTGGGGTGTTTGAATAAGAAATATGTTTTGCCTGTCAACGAAGACTGAGCCCTTGTCTGTTTGTATCCGCACTGAATCCCGGCTTTTTACAGCGGGTACTGCATTGCCCTGTTCTTCGGCCTGCCGATAAGCTGAATCAATCAGTTTCACGCTTACACAGGGTCGTACAGCATCATGTATGGCTACTATGCCCGGTCCTTTAATGTATGCAAGGCCGTTTCTTACAGAATGGAAACGTTGTTCGCCACCGGCTACTAATGTATGCGGTATGGTGAAATTATTCTCCTTACAGAGTTCTTTCCAATAGTCGTGTGTGTCAAGATTCAACACCACGATGATTTCCGGAGAAATAGGAGTGGAGTAGAAGGCCTTTATCGTGTGCATCAGAACTGGCAAGCCATTCAATGGAAGGAATTGCTTGGGAATTTCAGATCCCATACGAGTTCCCGAACCGCCACCAACGATTATCGCATAATATTTTACAGCAGATATTTTTTCAATCATCCGGCTATAAATAGATTAAAAGAAATTAATGCAATGCTAACTTATATAATCAGCATGGCATCTCCATAGCTGTAAAAGCGATATTTTTCTTTTACCGCAATTTCATACGCTTTCATCACATGGTCATAACCGCCAAACGCAGCAACCATCATCAACAATGTTGACTCCGGCGTGTGGAAATTCGTGATCATTGAATTGGCTATGCTGAACTCATATGGAGGGAAAATGAACTTGCTGGTCCAGTCATTCGCTGGTTTAAGTTCTCGTCCAGCAGAAACAGCGGATTCAATCGCACGCATGGATGTTGTACCAACAGCACATACTTTATGTTTATTTTCGATTGCAGTATTTACCAGATCCACAGCTTTCTGTTTAATGATGAACTGCTCTGAATCCATTTTATGTTTCGTTAAATCCTCAACTTCAACAGCGCGGAAGGTACCAAGTCCGACATGTAAGGTAACTTCTGCAAAATCTACACCTTTTAGCTCAAGGCGTTTCATTAATTCACGGCTAAAATGCAGGCCTGCCGTTGGAGCTGCAACTGCTCCTTCTTCTTTAGCGAAAATTGTCTGATAACGTTCTTTATCCTCTGCCGTTGCTTTACGTTTAATATATTTTGGAAGCGGAGTTTCGCCTAATATCTCAATGTTGCGACGGAATTCGTCGTCAGTACCGTCAAAAAGGAAACGGATGGTGCGACCGCGTGATGTAGTATTGTCCACTACTTCCGCAACAAGCAAATCGTCATCTCCAAAATATAATTTATTGCCCACACGGATCTTACGAGCAGGATCAACTAATACATCCCAAAGACGAAGCTCTCTATTTAACTCACGTAATAGAAAGACTTCAATTGTAGCACCCGTCTTTTCTTTGTTTCCATATAATCGAGCAGGAAAAACCTTCGTGTTGTTAAGGATCATCACATCCTTATCTCCAAAATATCCTAAAACATCCTTGAAAATTTTATGCTCAATAGCGCCGGTTTTCCTGTCTAATACCATTAAACGAGCTTCGTCGCGTTGTTCAGAAGGATTATGAGCTATTAACGATTCGGGTAAATCAAATTTGAACTGGGATAATTTCATACTTTCTTTTGAGTGAATTTCAGGGCGCAAATTTAAGAAAATAAATGGGAAAGAGCAATTACTTCTCGTCCAGGCTTCCTTCGCGAATTAAAATTTCTCAATCACATTCTACCTGTAACCTTTTTAATTAAATTTGGTCTAAACGGGAATATGATATTTCTTAAACTTCTTAAAGAAAGCTTTCTTTTTGCTTTTGAGGCACTCAGGCAAAATAAGCTGCGAACCATTTTATCATTGTTAGGAATAACAATTGGTATTATGACTATTGTGAGCGTTTTTTCGGCCGTGGATACGCTAAGGAACAATATCCAGAGCAGCGTCGAGAAATTAGGAAGTAATACCATCTATATTCAAAAATGGCCATGGACGGGCGGCCCGGATTTTCCCTGGTGGAAATATATAAGCAGGCCGCAGCCTTCGCTTCGCGATTATGGAAAACTAAGCGAGCGGTTGCAGGGAGCGGAAGGTATTTCTTATGAAATTGGGATAGGAAACCGAACTATTAAATACAAGAACAATAGTATAGAAGGCGCTCAAATTTCGGGAGCTGCCCATGACTATTACAAAGTTTGGAAGTTCGACTTTGAAGCCGGGAGATATTTTACCGATAGTGAGTCTAAGGCCGGAAGGCCGCTTGCCATCATTGGGTTTCAAATTGCCGAAGGATTATTTCCAAATGTAGACCCTGTGGGTAAGGTAATAACCGTGTTGGGAAGAAAAGTCACCATCGTTGGTGTGTTTAAAGAAGAGGGGGAGGACATGCTCGGTGTTTCCGCCGATAAAACCGTGCTGGTTCCGCTCAATTTCGCTAAGGCAGTAATAAAAGTTGAAGATGAAAGATACAATCCTCAGATTACGGTTAAAGGGCGGGAAAATGTAAGCGTAGAAGAACTGGAAGCAGAACTAAAGGGAACATTAAGATCAATTCACCGTCTTAGTCCCAGTGATGATGACGATTTTTCGCTTAATAAAACCACTATTCTGACCGCTCAGTTGGATCAACTTTTTGGGATCATCGACTTTGCGGGTGCTTTCATCGGTGGGTTTTCAATTCTGGTAGGTGGGTTTGGGATAGCAAATATCATGTTCGTATCAGTTAAAGAGCGAACGAATATCATCGGGATACAGAAATCCTTAGGCGCGAAGAACTACTTTATCATGCTTCAATTCCTGATCGAATCGGTCATGCTATGCCTGATGGGGGGAGCGATAGGGTTGGGGATTGTCTTTATCCTTGCTTTTGTATCCAAATCATTCTTTGACCTCACTATAGTTGTAGATATCAGTAAGGTTATCTTAACCATTATCCTATCAACAGCAATTGGTTTGATCTCAGGATTTATACCAGCTTATATGGCGTCGAGATTGGATCCTGTGGAAGCTATACGAAGCAAATAAGTATTTGACAGTTGAGAGTTGGCAGCGTTTTGAAGGCGTACGCTTGCAGTTGAGCGGGTGGCGCTATTTTAAGCTTTAGCGAAGAAGAGCAATTAAATAGATGGAACGGTCAAAGCAGCAATGCCTCTTTTAATAACCTGCCTTTGTCAATGGGTACCACGCCTACCTGTTCGCACACTAATCCCCCTGCCAGGTTTGCAATTGCTGCAGATTCAAATTCATCTAGGCCCGCAGCGAGACATACTGCAGCGGTGGCTATCACCGTGTCGCCGGCCCCTGATACGTCAGCGATAGTTCTAATGTGAGCCGGAAGAAGCTTATGTTCTTTTGCTGTACTTATAAATACCCCATGTTCGGAAAGAGTAAGCATGATACTTTTCACATTAAGTTTTTCCCGTAGCAGATCTACTGTACTTTCTATTTGAGTGATACTAAATGGATCAACCTCGGTTTTCAGTCCTTCCCTTAATTCTTTAAGGTTTGGTTTGAATAAAGTGACATCTTTATAAAAGAGAAAATTTCTCTTTTTCGGGTCCACTGCTGTAATAATGTTTTTCTGGTTAGCCAGGTTGACTACGAAAGTAATAAGCTCTTCTGAGATCAGACCTTTATCATAATCTTCAAAAATGATTGCATGTATGTTCTGTTCGGTAATGATATCCGCAATCCGTTCCTGAAACAGTCGAACGGAATCTGTCGGAATATTTGTGTCAGTTTCAGCATCAACACGTACAATGTGCTGATTGTGTGCGATAATTCTGGTTTTTACGGTGGTAGGCCGGTCTCTGACAGTTAAAATCCCTTCTTTTGAAAGATGGGCATTATCCATGAGACGGCTTAGTTCCATACCTTCCTGATCATCACCGATCACAGCGCAAATTATTGGATTTGCGCCTAAGGACTGAACATTTAAAGCCACGTTTGCAGCGCCGCCTAGCCTATTTTCTTTCTTTGTAACCTGTACTACTGGTACAGGTGCTTCAGGAGAGACCCGCTCGATCTTGCCCCAAACATAGCTGTCCATCATAGCATCTCCGATAATCAGGATATTCAACGAATTAAATTTTTCGAAGATGCTATGCATGTATGGATTATTTATCCTGTAAAAAGTAGTGTAAGAATTACTTCAGCGCTCCTAGTGCTTCTTTTATACGTTTCATCGCTTCGATCAACTTTTCATTCGCTGCTGCATATGAAAGACGGATGGAATTCGGATCACCAAATGAATCTCCACTTACGGTAGCCACATGACCTGTATTAAGCAGATATAAGGAAAGATCTTCTGCGTTTTTAATAATTGCACCATCAGGGGCAGTTTTCCCGAAAAAAGAGCTTACATCAGGAAAGAAATAAAATGCCCCCCCTGGAAGGTTGACTTTCAGACCCGGTATTTCCTTTAGCAGACCGTAAACAAGATCCCTGCGTTCTTTAAATACGGCTTTCATCTCTCTTACCGTATCAAGCCCTCCTTCGTAGGCCGCAATACCTGCTTTCTGCGTTATGGAGCTAGTCCCCGAAGTGATTTGACTCTGTAGCTTATCGCATGCAGCCGCAAGTTCTTTATTAGAGGCCGAATAACCGATTCTCCAGCCAGTCATTGCGTATGCTTTTGAAAGTCCGTTGATAATGATAACACGATCTTTTATACTGTCGAATTGCGCTATTGACTCATGCTCATTCAGGAAGTTGATATGTTCATAAATCTCATCAGAAATGATATAAATCTGAGGGTATTTTTCGAAAACCTTAACAAGAGAGGCGAGTTCATCGCGGGTGTACACACTTCCTGTCGGATTATTTGGTGAAGAGAACATGAATAACTTAGTATTAGGAGTTATTGCAGCCTCAAGTTCCTCAGCGGTTATTTTAAAATCACTTTCTAGTGTAGTGCTTATAAATACGGATTCTCCTTCTGCAAGCTTTACTAGCTCAGAATAAGAAACCCAATATGGTGTAGGTATAATAACTTCATCACCTGGATTGACCACACAAAGTATGGCGTTTGCCAATGATTGTTTTGCACCGGTAGAAACAACAATCTGGTCGAAATCGTAATCAAGGTTATTTTCGCGCTTTAATTTTGCAGCGATCGCTTTCCGCAGTTCAGGATATCCCGGAACAGGAGTATAATAGGAGAAATTTTTGTCTATAGCTTCTTTAGCTGCTTTTTTTACGAAATCGGGGGTGTTAAAATCTGTCTCCCCTAAACTAAGGCTGATTACATCCACGCCTTTTGAAGCTAATTCCCTGCCCATTTTTGCCATCTTTATTGTGGCGGACTCGGATAAATTGTTGATCCTGTTTGATAATGTGTTCATAATTAAGGCAAATATAGAAACCTGATGAGCGAATGCAAAGTTTAAAGAGAAATGAGTTATAAATTTCGAATTTTATAAAAATTCCACTCTTGTATTGCCTAAATTTGCCCGGATTAAGCTTCTGTATTGCAAAGTCCTAAAAAAGTAATCCTGGTTTCCCTCGGTGTCGGTACGTTGCTGATGCTTGCCAAATTTGTCGCGTATTTTATTACTTCATCAAATTCTATACTAACGGATGCTGCAGAAAGTATAGTCAATGTTCTGGCCAGTGCTTTTGCCTTTTATAGCATTTATCTCGCGTCCCAGCCACGGGATATAAATCATCCGTACGGACATGGTAAAGTCGAGTTTTTTTCTGTATTCGTTGAAGGGACACTCATTGGGATTGCGGGAATACTGATTATTTTCAAGTCGGTTTACAACCTGATCTACCCGCATGATATCAACGAACTTATTGCCGGTACCGTAATAATTGCTGGCACTGGTTTTATCAATTTTGTGCTGGGATATTATCTCATTGAACAAAGCAAAAAACACAATTCAATTACACTGTTTGCTGATGGAAAACATTTGCAGGTAGATGCTTATACCAGTGCCGGACTTGTCGCCGGACTATTATTAATCTATTTCACAGGATTGAATTACTTAGACAGCGTATTGTCTATAGCGATAGGCCTGTTTATTATATACAGCGGCTATAAGCTGGTGAGGCGGTCTGTTTCAGGATTGATGGATGAATCCGACTTTGAAACTGCTGATGAGGTTATTTCTATTCTGAACTCCAATCGAAAGGACAGCTGGATTGATATGCATAATCTCAGGACACAGAGGTATGGTCCAGACATTCATATAGATTGCCATCTTACCTTGCCATATTATTTTGATCTCAATAAAGTTCATGAAGAAGTATCGGAAGTAGATGCGATGATGAACAGTAAAGTAACTTCCTCGATCGAATTTTTCATCCATGCTGATCCCTGCGTCCCTGAATGCTGCCATTACTGCCGGATGGAATCCTGTCCGGTACGGTCTGCACCCAAAACGCGTGATATATTATGGACGATTGAGAACGTTACACGTAATATGAAACATTTTTCTGATGATGTATAACTTTAATGTCCGTGTTTATGGTCTGCTCATTAATGAAAAAGGCCAGATATTACTAAGCGATGAAGAGGAATATGGATTCCGTTTCAGCAAGTTTCCGGGTGGGGGCTTAGAATATGGAGAGGGACTAATAGATGCACTCAAGAGGGAGTTTATTGAAGAATGCAATACGGAGGTAGAGGTTCTGGAACATTTTTACACGACAGATTTTTTCATAAAATCTGTGTTCAATGAAAGCCAGGTTATAAGTGTTTATTACATCGTTAAGCCGATTTCAGAGCTTGTACTGAATTTCAAAGAGAATATTTTTGATTTTGATGAAGAGGGGGATCTCTTACAGGCTTTTAGATGGAAAGAAGTTACTGCACTTGAAATTGAAGATGTTACCTTCCCAACCGACCAAAAAGTGATAGAACTATTAAAAAACAAATGGCAGAAAGATCGTTAGCAGAACGCGACCAGGCGGTGATCTGGCATCCCTATACACAAATGCACAATGCCGCGCTTCCCATACCTATAGTTAAAGGTGAGGGCATTTATCTGATAGCGGAAGATGGGAGGAAGTTTATAGATGCAGTTTCTTCATGGTGGGTAAATATCCACGGACATGCGCATCCATATATTGCGGAGAAAGTTGCTGAACAATTGCGCACCCTGGAACATGTAATTTTTGCTGGTTTTACCCATCCTTCAGCAGTAGAGCTGGCCGAAAGGCTTCTGGCTATTCTTCCTGACAATCAGAAGCGAGTTTTTTATTCTGATAACGGCTCAACCGCGGTGGAAGTTGCCTTGAAAATGTGTCTCCAGTACTGGAGCAATTTGGGCCAAGCACGGATGAAGGTACTTGCTTTTCATGATTCGTATCATGGAGATACCTTTGGTGCGATGGCTGTAAGTGCCAGAAGTGCTTTTACAAGGCCATTCGAACAACTGCTCTTCGAAGTAGATTTTATTGAACTGCCGAATGCCGGCAATATTGAAGTTCTCAAAGAGAAGCTGAGCAGCCTTGCACCGAATCTTGCCGCTTTCATCTTTGAGCCTTTGGTGCAGGGTGCAGGAGGCATGAATATGTACGATGCTGAATACCTCGATGAACTTTTAAGACATTGTAAAAATGAAGGTATCCTTACAATTGCTGACGAAGTAATGACCGGTTTCGGCAGAACAGGAAAGCTGTTCGCTTCCAGCCATTTAAAAGAGCAAGCTGATGTGATGTGCTTTTCAAAAGGGATAACAGGCGGAACTATGGCACTGGGCTTAACTACATGCACCAGCAAAATCTATGATGCTTTCTTATCAGACGATAAAATGAAAACGTTGTTCCACGGTCATTCTTTTACCGCTAACCCGGTGACCTGCTCAGCTGCCCTGGCAAGTCTCGACCTACTTCTTGAACCTAAAACCCTAAGTGATATAGGCAGGATCGAAGAGCAACACGGGCAATTTTTAAAGCACATATCTAATCATCCCAACGTTAAAACTGCACGACATACAGGTACTATTCTGGCCATTGAATGGGAAACCGGTAATGATACTTCATATTTCAACAGCCTGCGTAATGATCTGTATAATTTCTTTCTGGAGAACGGGATCGTTCTTCGCCCATTGGGTAACATCATTTACATAATGCCGCCATATTGCATCACAAATGAACAGCTGCAGTATATTTACACGCAAATCGAAAAAGCCCTGGAACAATTTTAAGATGGATTTTAAACAATTACTTAACGGAATAGTAGCCGATACTGAAAAACACGCGAAGTGGCTCAATACTTTGTCGCTAATGGAAAACACAGGTGCCCGCAAAATTTCCGCAAGCGAGCATAAAACTGACGTAACACTAATCATTCTTAAACATGCTGCTGAAGAACATCGACATGCTTTCTATCTGAAAAAGCAAATATCAAAACTCGGCGCTGGCTTATGTCCTAATTATTCCGACGAGTATTTACTGGCCACGCACGACAGCCGGTATTATTTGAATATGCTTGACGTACAGGTTTGTAAATACCTTAAATCTGAATTGAACTTATCTGGTAACGAGTTGAAATTCGCTGCCTATCTGCTGGTCACTTATGCTATCGAAGTTCGTGCTGACGAGTTATACCCGGTATATCAGGAAGTGCTCGATTCAAATGGCAGCAAAGTAAATGTCAAATCAATTATCCTTGAAGAAGAAGGGCATTTAGAGGAGATGCTGGTTCAACTGAAAAATTTCTCGCCGGAATGGGAGAGGCATGCGGGAAGGGCTGTTGAATTTGAGGATATGCTTTTTAGGAAGTGGCTGGTGGGGTTGGAGAAGGAGATTAGTGTGGAGTAAGGAGCGAAGAACAAGGAGTAAGGACAGTGGGTCTTTATTTATTTAGGCTCCACAGTTTCACTACTACATTGTATTCTCAATTACGTAGGTTCAGTCCTTGTTCCTTGCTCTTTGTTCCTTATTCTAATTAATAGTCCAGATACTCCTGATATACCCTCTGCATATAAGCTTTCCCGTAGCGAGTAAGTTCGACGTCACTCTGAGTATTTGTTGAATCTCTTCTCAGAATAATCTTTTTCCCCACATTGTCGAAAGATATAACCTGTTCTCTGGTTGCGAAGCCGAAGCCATTATCCCAGTTAAAAAAGGCAAAGCCTTTAGTAGCAGGGTTGAGAAGGTCCTTGCTCCACTTGTACCTTGAATGATCAATGCCTAACTGGCTAAGTAATGTGGCAGCAAGATCAGTCTGGCTTCCGGTTTTATCGATTCGTTTACCTCGGAACTCAGGCTTTACGACATCCCCAAAAAAGAGTAAAGGTATTTGGTAGCGCTTAGCTTCGTACTCCGTAGTGGAGCCAGGGAGACGGTGACTATGATCTGCAATCACTACAAACAAGGTGTTTTTATACCAGTCCTTCTTTTTTGCTTCTTTAATATATGCACCGATACAGGAATCGGTGTAGAAAAATGTGCTCCTGAATTGATTGTCAAGATCCTCGCCTTTAAAGCGGGGAGTGCCTGGCACTTCAAAAGGCTCATGGTTGGTAAGTGTTAGAATAGTAGAAAAGAAAGGTTCTTTCGACTTGTCTAAATCCATCGCATTCTTTCGGAATACCATATGGTCAAAAGTTCCCCACTTAGAATTCATATCTTTTTTCTCAAAAGAATGCTGATCTACAAGTTTGGAATATCCATGACTCAGGATGTAGGACTTCATATTAAAAAATTCACTTTCGCCTCCATAGTAAAAAGAAGTGCTATAGCCATTTGCCCCCATTTCCTGAGCTATGGAAGGCAATTGTTCTTGTTTATCATTTTGCTTCATAATAGACCGGATAGCCTGGGAAGGAAAGGCACTTAAAGTTCCTATGAGTCCCTTGTCAGTCCGTCCGGCAACGGCATACAAATCTGTAAAAAGTACCCCTTCCTTACTAAGTGCGTTCATGTTGGGAGCTACTCCTTTTTCTCCGCCAAGGTTTTCAATAAGAGCGCTGGTAAAACTTTCTACAACGATCAATACGATATTAGGCCTGGTGCTCGTTAATATGGGCACTGTTGATCGGCCCGGCTCCGGGAACAGTTCAGCGACAATGCTAATAGCTTCTTCAGGGGAATAATACTTATAGGGATTTTTAGTAGAAAATTTGTTACTAATGATGTCTTGCAGCAGATTCCATTCCGTGTTGACGGCTGCATGATTCAAAATCGGTTGCGTGGAAAAGTAAGCCATACTCTGGTTGGCCGGAGTTAACTGCCAGCCTCCGCGTGCGACCAGTACAAGCAGCACAATAGCAAAAAAACTCCCTCCAATCTTATATCCTAGAGGTTTGTCTCGGTCGTATACCTTATAGCTAATTAGTAAGTTCGATAAAACGAAGCCTGTCGCAAACAGCAAAATCACAATAAGCGCCGAGAATAATATGGGTTGTGACGCACTCGAGGCCATCGCTTCTGCAGGCGAATTAGTGGCCATATCAACCGCCCTGTAGTTAATCTTTGTGCCCCATTCCCGATATAGATTCCAGTTAAATCCGCTAATTAAGACAAAGATTATCAGTAAGCAAACAACGAATATTTTTCCAGCCAGGACTGGAAAAAAGCTGCGTTTTATAAAGAGGAAGATAATGTAAAATACAAGTGGGATTGCTGAAATATAAGCGACCATTGCCGAGTCTAGTCTTAAGGCATACCAGAAAGTAGCAGCTTTTTCTACTAAGCTTACCTGGCTTAATTGCTCCGAAAAAAAGATAAGGAAGACAAGTCTGTCGATTGCGAAGAAAAGTATCCAGAAAAAGTAAAAGCGGAAAAAAACGAGAAAGCTTTTTAACATCGGCGCAAGTTAGGAAAATCGGGGCTTAGTTAAAAAAGCTTGTTAATCCTCCGCTTAGTTCAGGATGACGGGTCTAAATACGGGACTGGAGATTTCTTGGAGCGAAGGCAACTTCCCTACAGATTAATGCGTTCGGCACTCCTCGAAATGCTTTCCTATTAAAGCTTGGGCTTGTTTTAATGAGAAACGTCGTTACGCCGATCTGTGGAAGGCGTTTTAAGGCGAATGAAAAATAGGATTATTTTTTAAAAGTAATTTTTATCTTTAAGTAACTAATCCCATTATTAAAAAATTAAACATAACCCAAGGAGACGATTTTTAACACAATGAACGAAAGCCTCTTAGACCTTTGGTGTAAATATTTGGCGGAAAACCAGGCTACGATAGCAGGCAAGATTACTGACTTGCGTGAACGTTACGATCTTACCCAGGAGTGGGTAGCAGAGCGTGCTGGTTACTCTGTTCATCAGTACAAACGTTTTGAAAATGGTGAGAGGAAAATCGAACACGAGGATATTGCTAGAATAGTACCCGTAATTTTAGCACATGCGGAATCATTGAAGTCGCCCTTGGAAAGAATAAAGCGAAAATTTACCCGCCCTTTCAAGGTTTTCTATTATTATGTTGTAGGGTTTTTAATAAACCATTTCCCCGATTTCAGCCGAGTTATCTTTACCAGGAGTTTCCGGTTATTTACAGTACTGGTGATAGTCAACGTATTGCTCCTAATTTCAATACTTAACGGTTCAGGATATAATATAGGGTATGCAATTGGAATAATGATGAAGGAGATGCAGCTTTTTATTGCCGGTATACTCTAGTTGTTTCAAGATTGGGCAGGTACGCACATTCGTGTTAAAATGGGATCTGCTTAAAAATATGTAATTTTTAATTATGAAAAGGCTCGCAAAACATGGTTGGATCGATATCGCAATCAGAAAAAATAAGGGACTTTTAATACTGATTTGCGAGTCACGCGAGCAGGCAAAGTATTTCTTCAGTTTCCTTAGTATGTGGTTATGGGACTTTCGGATGAAAAATGAAAAGGACCGGTTTGAACTTAAACTTAGGGTTCACCGGCAAGGATTTCAAATTATTTCTTTAACCCCGGATCATCCGAGTTTTCTCCTTACAAAGAATTTTTTAGGAACAATTAATAGGTTTACCACCGGATGTTTGTTGCCAAACGGACAATTAGGCTATTTGAAAGAAAGTACACCATTATAT
>NZ_JBASJU010000189.1:0-3397 GCF_049655485.1 Daejeonella sp. | reverse complement strand
AAAACCTCGTCGAAGTTTTCAGGAAAGCATCAGCCAGCCTTGTTGTCGGAGGTTATGTTTACCTTGGAGAGCTGCACCCGTTCAAACAATATTCAGGCAGTAAAGCACGGTTCGATACTGAAAACGGCGTACAGGCAGTGCCTTGTTTTATCCATCATGTTTCAGACTTTGTCCTTGCAGCGAAGAATAATGTCTTAACTATCATTGGATTAAATGAATATTTTGATGAAGATGATCGTGCTACGATTCCAAGAATATTGACATTGCTTTTTAGAAAAATCGATGGTTAAAGAGCAAACTCGCCACGAAACAGCGTTTCCCTTTCGGGAAGTAAAAGAAAAATACCATTTTGAGAAAACTCCCTGCATTTTTAACTGGAGTGGAGGCAAAGACAGCGCCCTCGCACTATACCATTGCCTGAAGGATCCCAATCTGGATATCCGGTACCTGCTTACTACCGTAAATGACAGCGCAAACCGCATTTCCATGCATGGTGTCCGCGAAGAGCTACTAATCAGCCAGGCGGAATCCATAGGTATCCCGCTTTATCAGATCAGGCTGCCTGAAATGCCTGGCATGGAAGAGTATAATGAGATTATGGGCAAGCATCTCCAGAAATTTAAGAATGAAGGTATTACCCATTCTATATTTGGCGACATCTTTCTGGAGGATTTAAAGAAATACCGTGAAGAACGACTGTCCGAAGCAGGATTAAAAGCCATTTTCCCTTTATGGAAAAGGGACACGACCGCACTTATCAATGAATTCCTTGATCTTGGCTTTCGCACGATGATCGTGTGTACGCAGCATCATTTAAAAGAGCTGACCGGAAAAGAGATTACAAAAGACCTTGTTTCAAAATTCCCTGAGGATATCGACGTATGCGGCGAGAACGGTGAATTCCACACTTTTGTATTTGACGGTCCAATCTTTAAGCAACCTGTATATTTCGAAATTGGAGATGAAATATTTAAGGAGTATAAAGCTCCCAAGAGTGCGGATGATAGTTGTTTATCAGCAGAAAGTGCTTCCGAAGCTACATCCGGATTTTGGTATACTGACCTTGTCCCAGGCAATTCATAATTTTCTCCTATAATTTTCTTAACTTTGCAGCATTATTTTGAAGGTGTAGTGCTTTCATATTTAAAAGCAATACATCATGAAAAAGATAGTTGACTACCGGAAACTTCTGGAGGTAGATAAAAACGCAGATCTGCAAACTTTGAAATCAGTTTACCGTTCACTGATGAAAACCTGGCATCCTGATAAATATACAGAATCAGCCGAAGCCAGAAAGGAAGCGGAAGAAAAAAGCAAAACAATTATCGAAGCTTATCATTTTCTGGTTAGCATTGCTCCTGAAACACGTAACCAATCTTTCGCTGAATATACAATCACCACAACTACTTCAATGATTGTTGATTATGAATATCATCACCAGGTTTTGAAAGTTAGCTTTGCAGATGGCAACGTATATGAGTATTTTGACGTCCCCAAAGCGATTTATGTGAAGCTTATCAATGCTGATACACCCGGGCGTTTTGCGAGAAGACATATCTATAATAATTTCGTTTACAGAAGTACGAGTAGAATCGCCGCAAGCGTGTAAGCACAAAAAAGCCCGTCTCGATGAGACAGGCTTGTGATCTTTGGTATTCCGGGGTTATACAAAAGACGAGGCTGCACTTGTAATTCTCCAACCTTTTGTCGTGTTTGCAAGGCTAAGGTAAGTCACCTTAGAAAATCCGTCATATTTCATCAATACTTTAACCACACTTGCTGATGGAGTTGATTCAATAACGCTGTATTCAGTAATACAGTTTTGTTTTACGTTTTCACTTGTTTGTAAGTTGTTTAACACTTCAGTGCGGCCAAAGCTAAGGATGTTTTCGCCTCTAGAGGTAGTGAATTTCGCGTTCTTATCAAGGACTTCTGCAAGAGGAGCGATCTTGCCATTGGTTACAGCTTCGATGTAAATTTTCAAAGCATAGTTCATTTCAAGCTTCTCTTTTGCAGTGCCGTCTGCTGCTAATGATGAAAATGAGAAGGCAATTAATAATGCTGCGGCGATTGTTTTTAGAGTTTTCATAATGTTGGGTTTTAATTTAATGTTTGTGTGTTAATTATTTTTTTCTGGTTTGTTTCGTTGATCAAAAGTATATCACAAAACCATGCTGCCAAACTGCAATTAGGCAGATGGCATTAAGTTTTCGGTAAACGGCGGAAATTACTAGGTGAAAAAAGAGGTCGAATTTTTTACCGATTGGAAAGGTGATTTTCGCTTATATGGGGGGAATCGGAGGTCGGAGGTCAGAGGTCGGAAGTCGGAACAGTCAACTCAATGACTTCCTCCCTCCAACATCTTCCGAGCATGGAATACTCCAGGCAGGATAGCCTCAAGTGATTCACGGGCGCCATTAGCGCTACCGGGAAGGGTAACTATAAGCGTATTTGCAATAGTGCCTGCAACAGATCGGCTCATCATTGCCAAAGGGGTACGCATTTGTCCGAAACTGCGCATTGCTTCAGTTATACCATCAGCATCCCGTTCTAAGATCTCACGAACCGCGTTCGTGGTATTGTCTCTTGGCCCGAGGCCAGTGCCGCCAGTTGTGAATATGAATTGTATATCGGAAGCTACCCATTCCCTGATTTGGGCCTGGATCGCATCTTTGTCATCAGCAAGGACTTTATAATGAAGTACATTCGCTTTCACCTTTTCCAGCATAGCGGATACCAGTTTTCCGCTTTTGTCGTCTCGGGTGCCATTTGCGGTGGAATCAGAACATACTAATACAGCACAAGTAGGAGTAGATTCAATAAAACGATTGCGGTCGCTCTTTCCGCCTCTCTTCTCCAATAGTTTGATATGGCCAATCTCTAAGTATGTATCCACCGGCTTGAGCATATCATATATTTCAAGTGCCGCTACAGACACAGCAGTAAGGGTTTCCATTTCAATTCCTGTCCGGCCGATCGATTTTGCTTCGCCGCTGATAACAATCCCTGTACGCTCAAGAATACCGGAATCAAATAAGTCCGAATGAAGTTCCTGGCTTAGAAATTCAAAGGTAAAATCCATGGCATCAATGGTAACCGGATGGCAATGGGGAAGAAGCTGGGGTGTGAGTTTCGCACCAAGGAAACCAGCTGCACGCGCCACATCAAACAGATTACCCTTAGGCAAAGAGCCGGAATTGATCAGGTCTATTGATGCCGATGAACAAAATATAATTCCAACAGCTCTGGCTGTACGAAGGGTGATTTGTTTACTGGTTATGTCGCGCATGGGTGAATTACGAATTACGAATTATGAATTACGAAGGGCAAATTACTAAATGATGGCGGTTTTCTAAATTCATAATTTATGCGCCCAGCATCGTAATTCGTAATTCAT
>NZ_JBASJU010000188.1:0-3106 GCF_049655485.1 Daejeonella sp. | reverse complement strand
GTTAAAGCTAAGCTTGATGTTAAAGCTCATGCGTTCTCTGAGGCAGCTCAAAAAGCTATCGAAGCTGCTGGTGGTGCAATAGTTAAATTGTAATATTACACATGAAGAAGCTTTTTACAACGCTATCCAATATCTGGAAGATTGAAGACCTGAGAGCGCGGATTCTTTTCACGCTCTTATGCCTTTTAATCTACAGAATAGGATCATTTATAATAATACCTGGTGTAGATCCTGCTTCGATACAAGAAGCAGATGCTAAGGAAGGTTTACTCGGATTGCTGAATATGTTTGCGGGCGGATCATTCTCCCGTAATTCCATTTTCGCGCTGGGTGTTATGCCATACATCTCTGCATCCATTGTGGTGCAGCTTTTAGGTATAGCAGTTCCTTATTTCCAGAAGCTTCAAAAGGAGGGTGAAAGCGGTCGTAAAAAGATAAATCAGGTAACCCGTTATCTGACCATCATAATTACGGCTTTACAAGCGATGGGTTATGTGAAAACACAGATAGCTCCGGAAGCGCGTTTAATGGCTGAGCCATTGTTTACCATCTCATCCATGTTCGTTCTAACGGCTTCTACCATGTTTATTGTATGGCTTGGAGAAAAGATCACAGACAAAGGTATTGGTAACGGTATCTCCATGATCATTATGGTTGGTATTATTGCCCAGTTGCCATTCGGCCTGGCAGCGGAATTCTCTGCCCGTATGGGAGCGCAGGGAGGATTAGTTACCTTAATCGTTGAACTTGCAGCACTATTTCTTGTAGTAATGTTTACAATTCTTATTGTTCAGGGTGTTAGAAAGATCCCTGTACAGTATGCAAAGAAGATCGTTGGTGCGAAGCAATACGGTGGTGTTCGTCAGTATATTCCCTTAAAGGTTAATGCTGCAGGTGTTATGCCTATCATTTTCGCTCAGGCGATTATGTTCATCCCAACGACGATAAGTTCATTCTTCCCATCGATGCAGTCATCATTCCTGGCATCTTTCAGTGACTATACTTCATTAACGTATAATCTGACTTTCGCTTTCATGATCATTGCATTTACGTTCTTTTATACAGCCATTACCGTTAATCCGGTTCAGATGTCTGATGATATGAAAAAGAATGGTGGTTTTGTTCCGGGTGTTAAACCAGGTAAAACGACAGGCGATTATATTGATGCTGTAATTTCGAAGATTACACTTCCAGGATCTATTTTTCTCGCTATCATCGCAATTATGCCGGCAATAGCAATTATTCTAGGTGTCAACAGTCAGTTTGCTAGTTTCTTTGGCGGAACATCATTGTTGATTCTTGTTGGTGTGGTATTAGATACATTGCAGCAGGTGGAGAGCCATTTATTAATGCGTCACTACGATGGATTGATGAAAACCGGTAGAATTAAAGGACGTACGCCAGTAGCGGGCGGCCCGGTAATTTAAGGTCATTCATGTCTAAAATTCATTTTAAGTCTTCGGAGGATATTGAAAAGATAAGAGAAAGCTCTCTTCTTGTATCCAGAACCCTGGCTGAAGTAGCTAAGGTTATCAGAGAAGGCCTGAAAACAATAGAACTTGATAAATTAGCAGAGACTTTCATCCGTGATCACGGAGGAGTCCCTGCTTTTTTAAACTACAACGGATTCCCTTATTCACTTTGTATTTCTTTAAATAATCAGGTTGTCCACGGATTCCCCGGTGATTACGTAATCAAGGACGGTGATATCGTTTCTGTTGATTGCGGTGTTATCTTAAATAAGTTCTTCGGTGATTCGGCATATACTTTTCCCATCGGAAATGTGGAACCAGAAACGCTAAAGCTTCTGCAAGTGACAAAAGAATGTCTTTCTCTCGGAATTGAGAAGGCGGTTACCGGTATGCGGGTTGGAGATATTGGCTACGTTGTACAGGAGCATGCAGAGAAAAATGGTTTTGGTGTAGTGAAGGAGTTGGTTGGACATGGGGTAGGAGTGAAGTTGCATGAAAAACCAGAAGTCCCTAATTACGGTAAACGCGGTTCTGGCATTAAACTCGAAGAGGGAATGGTGATAGCCATTGAGCCGATGATCAATGCTGGGAAGGCCGGTGTTAAGTTTTGGGATGATGGGTGGACGGTAAGTACTGTTGACAAAAAGCCATCCGCCCATTACGAGCATACGGTAGCTGTTAAAAAGGGCAAAGCAGACGTTCTATCGACCTTTAGTTTCATCGAAGAAGTTTTAGAACAAAAACATTAAAATATAAATATTTTTATTTAATTTTGCATCCCTGTTCCGATGGGTCAAAGAGGTAAAAACCAGGACATAAAGGCTTGTTTTGAGATAGATTATAAAAAAACCGGTTTCTCAGGCCTTCAGGAGTAGAAAAGACATTAGGGAAATCAATATATTATATGGCCAAACAGGCTTCAATTGAACAAGACGGAATAATCAGGGAAGCATTGTCTAATGCAATGTTTCGTGTTGAACTAGAGAACGGACATGAGATCATAGCGCATATTTCAGGTAAAATGAGGATGCACTACATCAAAATATTGCCTGGAGATAAGGTAAAATTGGAGATGTCACCGTATGATCTTAGTAAGGGTAGAATAACGTACAGATATAAATAGAATAAAGATGAAGGTTAGAGCATCAATTAAAAAGCGTAGCGCTGATTGTAAAGTAATCCGTCGTAAGGGTGTACTTTATGTGATCAACAAAAAGAATCCTAAGTACAAACAACGTCAGGGATAAATTTAAACTGGTTGTTAGTTTTTAGTAGTTAGTTGTTAGACGATAACAACTGTCAACTGTTAACTGTCAACTGTCAACTTTTCAATAATATATGGCAAGGATAGCAGGTATTGATTTACCAAGAAACAAAAGAGGAGAGATCGGACTTACTTACATTTACGGTATCGGAAAGTCAACCGCACAGCGGATTTTGACTGACGCAGGTATCGATGTAAATATCAAAGTACAGGAATGGACTGATGACCAGTTAGCAGCGATTCGTGGTTTCATCAATGATGAGATCAAAGTAGAAGGTGCTCTTCGCTCTGAAGTACAGTTGAACATTAAACGTTTGATGGATATCGGTTGTTACCGTGGTCTGCGTCACCGTAAGGGATTACCTGTACG
>NZ_JBASJU010000187.1:0-6574 GCF_049655485.1 Daejeonella sp. | reverse complement strand
GGCTAAAGCTCGTGGCAATTGACATACTTAAGATACCAACCTGTATTTCCCAGGCGTCAACTTGTTGGTACTCTTAAATAGCCTGATAAATGAACTTGGGCATTCAAAACCAATGATGTCAACAATTTCATTAATTGTGTAATTGGTATTCTTCAACAGATATTTCGATCTGTCAATTCTCGTTTTAATAAGATATTGATGAGGAGATTGCCCGTAAGCTTGTTTGAAAGTGCGGAGCAGATGATTTACGGATAAACACGCATGCCCTGCAATATCCTCCAGCTCAATTTTCTTGTTGTAATTACTGATGATATATTCCTTTGCCAGAGTGAGTCTTTTCAGGATTTCGACTTTAGTGCTGCTGTTTAAAAAATTTAATTTTTCAGATTTATCAACTACTTCCTTATTGTAGACCTTGTAATAATTAATTAAGCAGTGGTGCAGGTATTCGTTAAGCAGCAAATCATCAGGTGCACCTTGTTCTAAGTGTTCTTTTAAGTGCATGATGTTGTATTTCATATCTCCTGAAAAAGGAAATATGGTTTCCATAAATGAAAAATCCTGGAAATCATCGTCCTGAAAAGGCTCATCGAGCAGCGTTGGGTGACGGGTTTTTTGCACCCTGTTGAAGTCGCTTAAGAATGATGGGGAAAACGAAATAGCCAAATTATTTACCGGCTCAGAAGAATCGATCGTGCTGGAATATGAGGTGCCTTTTTTTATTGCAAGAAAATTTTCAGGATATAAGTCCAGTTTTCTCTTTCCAATATTAAAAGTGCGGTTGCCGCTAAAGACAGTTTTGATAGAGAAATTACTTTCGTGTTCCGGATAATAAGCGTGTTGTACGGTCTCACCGTAAATCTTATTATCATTCTTAAGGACTCGTAGAAATTTCATGATCTCTTTAATTAGGATTCGTTGTAGTTACGTTCCTCAAGCAAGGTGTAAAAATTGTCTTCATCGTCGATGAAGCGAACCTGTAAACCCGCTGAATTATATTCCGGGCGGTTAACAAATTCAACACCTAATACAAGATATCTATGGTAATCCCTGAGGCAGTCGTTTGTATAAAATATGATATTTTCAGTATTTGCTGCAGACTCGCTTGCTTCAATATGTATTGAAAGCATATTTTCATCCGAATCACGCAGGTCTATTCTTTTATCTCCAGCGTTAAAAGTGAATTCGGCTTGTGGGTCAAATCCCATTTTATGGACCGCGTAATGAAGTACCTTATTTACTTTATTATCTAAAGCGACTGGATAACTCACTCGCAGGTTAAGCACCCGTTTTTTCTGGGCTTCCACTAGCTCGTTTTGGTTGAAATCTTCAAATAACATATCCACTGTTTTATATATTTTATTATTTTGACGCTTTCGCCGGATGTTTCTGAAACCTTTCCAATTTCATTCTTTTATGCTGACAGGTATAGGACGACACGTTTCCTTAATTGTTGCTAATAATTTGAAAAAAAGTGATTTTAGCATATCAGGCATTTAAT
Source organism: Daejeonella sp. (assembly GCF_049655485.1). Taxonomy (GTDB): domain Bacteria; phylum Bacteroidota; class Bacteroidia; order Sphingobacteriales; family Sphingobacteriaceae; genus Daejeonella. The sequence goes on along the minus strand of NZ_JBASJU010000187.1, from coordinate 5,073 downwards.
TATCACTCAAATATTAGCCTTTATCCAACTAGTACCTATTAAATGTGATGGAGTATGGGAAAAATGTGATGAAACAGGGTTTCGTTCATCTTCAATCTTATTCACCCATTTATTATAAATTTGCCCCTTCATAAGAGGACAGAGATAAACTCCTTTAGAAGCGCATGATAGTAGCTGCTGAGGCATCAAATTAAATTGTAATGAAAGACTATAAAAATTATTACCTGGTGCAGGCACCGCCCGAAGACGTTTATCTGGCGCTGACTAACCCGCTGACTATTTCGCTATGGACGGGTGCGGAAGCGATTATGAGTACAGAACCAGGATCTGAGTTTTCTCTGTGGGATGACAGTATTGCGGGCAGAAATATTGAGTTTGTCGAGAATAAGAAAATAGTTCAGCAATGGTATTTCGGTGATCAGCCGGAGGAGTCCATTGTTACTTTTATTCTGCATCCCGATAAAAACGGTACATCGGTAGAACTTCGCCACACTAATATCCCTGATTCTGATATAGACGATATGATCGAAGGATGGAATCTTAACTATTTTGGCTCTTTACAGGATTTTTACGAGGAATAGTATTGTCACCACAGCAATTTATTGACCAGATGGGAAGGGAACTTATCATAGAATATCCTCCCCGCCGTATTATTTCCCTTGTTCCATCGCAGACAGAATTGTTATTTGATCTGGGGCTGGACAATGAAATTGTGGGCATTACCAAGTTTTGCATCCATCCCGACGAAAAATTTAGATCTACCGCTAAGATCGGCGGTACAAAGAAACTTAATCTGCAAAAGATCCGAGGTTTAAAGCCCGACCTGATAATCGGGAATAAAGAAGAAAACGAGCGCGCGGAAATTGAAGTGCTGATGAGCGAGTTCCCGGTCTGGATGAGTGATATCCATGTGCTTGCTGATGCGATTGAAATGATCAATAGTATAGGAAGTTTGACAGGGAGGTCGCAGCAAGCAAATATGATATCCTCGAAAATAATGGAAGGCTTTAGAAAGCTCGGTCCTGCAGGTGATAAAAAGCCCACAGTTGCATATTTTATCTGGAAAGATCCCTGCATGGTTGCCGGCAGGGGTACGTTTATAAACGACATTCTTGAGCAGGCGGGATTTGACAACTTTACAAGTTTAGAACGTTATCCGGAAATACACACGGAGGCGGCGTCCGGTATTACACCCGACCTGGTATTTTTATCATCGGAACCCTATCCCTTTAAAGATGTGCATCTTAAGGAGTTTGAGGAAATGTACCCCGGTGCGAAAGTAATGATTGTGGATGGGGAAATGTTTTCCTGGTATGGCAGCAGATTGCTCCACACTCCATCTTATCTTCGAACATTAGCCAGTCAGATAAATTAATTTTATTGAAATAATAATGCATTTCCTTTTGTACTTAACGGGGAAAACCTTATTTTTGCCGACCGAATTAGATGAGATATGCAGGTTTCGCAGCTTCATTTAAAATTCGAAAATAATCCTAAAATGCGGATGTGGCGTAATTGGTAGCCGCACCAGACTTAGGATCTGGCGCTTCACGGCGTGGGGGTTCGAGTCCCTTCATCCGCACTATCTAATTCCCCGGTTACCAAACCGGGGAATTTTTGTATAACAAAAAACGATTAAATCTCATAAAATGAACATTACACAGGACAAAATAGATAATCTGAATTCTGTTTTAACGGTTAAGATTAATCCTGACGATTACAAAGAGCGTGTAGAGAAGGCAATTAAAACACAGGCAAAAAAGGCTCAGCTTCCTGGCTTTCGTAAGGGTATGGTTCCGGCATCCCACATTAAAAAGATGTACGGTAAAAACATTCTGGTTGATGAGATAAACACTATCCTTAATGATACGCTGACCAATTATATCACCGAAAATAAGCTGGAGGTTTTGGGACAGCCGCTTCCTAAAATTGATGATAGCAAGGATTTCAATTGGGATTTTACGGATGAATTCGAATTTATTTATGAATTAGGGCTGGCTCCTGAATTCAATTTGGACTTTTCTTCAAAAGATCAAATTACTTATTATAAGGTTAAAGTTGACGAAGAAACCCTGGCTTCACGTATCACAAATCTTCGTAAATCTTATGGCAAAATGTCAAATCCTGACGTATCGGCAGAGGATGATGTATTGTACGCAGATTTGAAGCAGCTTTCAGCAGATGGTTCTGTTTTTGAAGGTGGTATAACCAATACTGCTTCCGTGCGTTTGGATCAAGTATCTGACAAAGGGATTAAGAAAACATTAATCGGGTTAAAGAAAGAAGATGTTGTCGACTTAGACATGCAGAAAGCTTTCGAAAGCAATGCTACAATTATTGCTAAGCTCCTTAATATTTCTGAAGAAGATGCACAAGACCTGAAATCTAAATTTCAACTGACGGTGAAGAATATCAACCGTTTGGAAGAAGGAGACTTAAATCAGGAGTTCTTTGATAAACTATTTGGTGCTGATGTGGTTAAGACTGAAGAGGAGTTTAGAGAGAAGATCAGAGAGGAACTGGAATCCATGATGGTTCAGAATGCTGATCAAAAGTTACAGGCGGATATGTTGAAGTTTGGACTGGACAAAGTAAAGATGGACCTTCCGGATGAGTTTTTGAAAAGATGGTTAAAAGCGACTAACGAAAAGCTGAGTGATGAAGAATTAGCGCAAGGTTATGATGATTTTGCACGTAATTTGAGATGGACGCTCATCGAAAACAGGATCATTAAGGATAACAAACTGGAGATCAAATACGAGGAAGTTTTCGAAACGGCTAAAAAGCGTTTAGATGCACAATTCAGAATGTACAGTCCTCAACCATTATCTGAGGAGCAACTGGGACAATATACAGCTCAGTTCTTACAGGAAAAGGAAAATGCAAATCGTATTTTTGAAGAGGTAAAAGCACAACATGTATTTGATTACCTGAAAACTGTAATCACTTTAGATACCAAAGAAATAGAATACAATAAATTTTTAGAATTGAAATAGCCTATGATTGAGATATGGGTTATTGCGTTCTAAAAAGTTCAAATCATAAAAAATTACAAAAATAACTCATACCTTAAATTATAATATTCAATATGAACATCGATAAAAACGAATTCCGAAAATACGCAGTTAAACATCATCGCATCGGCAGCCAGCATGTCGATAGTTTCATTGGCCGTGTGAATCATGCTTCTTTACCGAGTGCCATGACACCTTATATCATTGAGGAGCGTCAGTTAAACGTAGCACAAATGGATGTGTTCTCACGTTTAATGATGGATCGTATTATTTTTCTTGGTGATGCAGTGCATGAAGGTATTGCAAATATTATTCAAGCTCAATTATTATTCCTACAGTCGACAGATGCTAAAAGGGATATCCAGATCTATATAAATTCTCCTGGTGGCTCAGTTTATGCAGGCCTTGGTATTTATGATACTATGCAGTACATCACACCTGATGTAGCTACTATTTGTACGGGGATGGCAGCATCCATGGCTGCTGTATTGCTGTGTGCTGGTACTAAAGGCAAAAGAGCAGCCTTACCCCATTCACGGGTTATGATACACCAGCCATCAGGCGGCGCTCAGGGTGTAGCTTCAGATATGGAAATTAATCTGAGGGAAATGCTGAAGTTGAAAAAAGAGTTATACGATATCATTGCTAAGCATTCAGGGCAAACTTATGAGTGGGTTGAGAGAGCATCAGACAGGGATTACTGGATGATTGCTAACGAGGCTAAAGAATATGGTATGATTGATGAGGTGTTAGTAGGAACCGGAGATAAGAAATAATGAGTAAAGGAAATAAAGATATTAAGTGTTCATTCTGTGGCTCAAGCAAGCAGGATACTTTGATGCTGATTGCAGGATTGGACGCTCACATTTGTGATAAATGTGTAGCCCAGGCGAATCAGATACTTGCAGAGGAACTTAATGTCCGTAAAACGAAGTCGACTCAAACTTTTGAAACGCTACTAAAGCCAATCGAAATAAAAACACACCTTGACCAGTACGTTATTGGTCAGGATCAAGCAAAGAAAATACTTTCTGTAGCGGTATACAATCATTATAAACGCCTTAACCAGAAGATCGGTAAAGATGAAGTTGAGATTGAGAAGTCCAACATTATAATGGTTGGAGAGACGGGTACAGGAAAGACGCTTTTAGCTAAAACGATTGCCCGTGTACTCAATGTCCCATTCTGTATTTGTGATGCTACGGTATTAACCGAGGCAGGATATGTGGGAGAGGATGTTGAAAGTATCCTGACTCGTCTGCTTCAAGCTGCTGATTATGATGTAACTGCAGCGGAAAGAGGAATTGTGTACATTGACGAAGTTGATAAGATCGCGCGTAAAAGCGATAACCCTTCAATCACCCGAGATGTATCCGGAGAAGGAGTACAACAGGCGCTTTTAAAGATCCTGGAGGGAACTATAGTTAATGTTCCGCCGCAGGGGGGAAGGAAGCATCCAGATCAGAAAATGATCGCGGTAAACACTAATAATATCTTGTTTATTTGCGGAGGTGCTTTTGATGGGATCGACAAAAAGATCGCTAACAGGCTTCGTACCCAGACTGTAGGATATAAAGTGGATAAGGAAGATTTGAATATCGACCTGAAAAACCTTTACAAATATATCACGCCACAGGATCTCAAGTCGTTCGGGCTTATACCCGAACTTATCGGAAGATTACCTGTGATCACGCATTTAAATCCACTTGATCGGGAAACGCTATTGAGTATCCTCACTGAACCAAAAAATTCATTAATCAAGCAATATAAAAAGTTGTTTGAGTATGAAAACGTGAAACTTGAGTTCGAAAAGGATGTGATGGAATTTGTGGTAGATAAGGCGATGGAGTTCAAACTCGGGGCTCGTGGATTACGCTCTATTTGCGAGGCCATCATGATTGATGCCATGTATGAAACACCCTCGGGAAAGAGCACGAAGGATTTGTTTATCACGCTCGATTATGCCACGGATAAATTTGAGAAATCCGACCTTAAGAAATTAAAAGTAGCATAAGAAGAGCCCCCGATTTAATCGGGGGTTCTTTGTTTAACAGAATTA
>NZ_JBASJU010000186.1:0-19476 GCF_049655485.1 Daejeonella sp. | reverse complement strand
CCATCTGAAGCCGTCCAATTCCTGATCTGGTGGTAACAAAGGATGGGCACCTGAGGACGAGCTAGTATTTCGGCTGCACTGGCGATTTTTCCATTCTTCCGCGCAGGGGTTTCTTCTTCTTTGTTCTGTGAAGCATCTGTCTCCTGAGAATCAGGATTTTGATCAGCCTGTACGGCAAGGCTATCGGCATTTGTTATCGATTTTGAATTGGACTGGCATGCCGAAAAAAAGGCACCCGTCACCAGGAATAAAGGAATTAAATTTTTGATCATGTTTGAAAACGTAAGTATTATAGGTTTGTTTTTCAGACGCGAAAATAAACATTAAGTATTCTATTAATTGCTTTATTAATCTAACAATAAGCATTTTCCTGAAATTAGATTATTATTTCATTCCGATTAAAGCAAGTACCTTTACCGGATGTTTGAGAAAGAATTACAAAACCTGGGTATTGCTGAATTAAACGAAATGCAGCGTGCAGCGATAAAAGCAGCTTCAAGTAACGATACGATTCTTCTTTCCCCAACGGGTTCAGGGAAAACAATTGCTTTTTTGCTTCCGGTGCTTTCAAATTTAAGTGCAGGATTGCCGGGTGTACAAGCTTTGATTCTTGTGCCATCACGGGAGCTGGCCCTACAGATAGAGCAAGTCTATAAGACGATGGGTACAAGTTTTAAAGTGAATTGCTGTTATGGAGGCCATCCTGTCCGGACAGAAAAAAACAATCTGGTTCAGGCTCCGGCGGTACTGATAGGAACTCCAGGAAGAATAGCTTATCATATAAGAAACGAGAATTTCAATCCGGAATCAATTCACTCCCTGGTATTAGATGAGTTCGATAAGGCTTTAGAATTCGGGTTTGCGGATGATATGGAGTTCATCATAAGAAGGTTGAAAAACCTTAAGCGGAGAATCCTTACATCAGCCACAAAAATGACGGAAATCCCGGGTTTTACCGGAGTATTCAAGCCAGTTGAAGTCAATTTTTTAAAGGACAGCACCATTACTCCGGATTTGAAAGTTCGGAGGGTACTCTCCGAAGCCGCTGATAAATTAGAAACTCTATTTGCATTGATTTGTAAAATTGGAAACAAAGCAACACTGGTTTTCTGCAACCACCGTGAGGCCGTCGACCGTATTTCTGGTGTTTTATCCGATATGGGACTGGATCATGGAGTATTTCACGGAGGCATGGAGCAGGACGACCGGGAAAAAGCACTTTTAAAATTCAGAAACGGTAGTTACAGAATTCTTATCACAACTGATTTAGCTTCCCGCGGACTTGACATTCCGGAAATTGAAAATGTAGTTCACTACCAGCTTCCCCATAATGAAGAAGCATTTTTGCACCGCAATGGGCGCACAGCCCGGATGAATGCAAAAGGAACTGCATACGTTATACTCACAGAAGAAGAAGATCCTGTATTCCTCTCAAAGTTTACTGAAACTGAAGAATTGGAAGAGAATGGGCAGGTTCCTGAAAATACTTCTTGGGTGACCTTATATATCGGTGCGGGTAAAAAGGATAAGATCAATAAAATTGATATTGTGGGGCTTCTGCTTCAGAAAGGCAAACTAAAAAAAGAGGAGCTAGGCTTAATCGAAGTACAGGATTTTTCATCTTATGCTGCGGTTAGCAGGGCTAAAGTGGAGAATACTCTGAAGCTCATCAGCAACGAGAAAATAAAAAACAAACGTGTTAAAATTGAAATTTCAAGATAAATGAGCAATAATGATATCATGAAAAAACTTCGTGTAGCGCTAAAGCTAAACGATCAGGAAATTGTGGATATTCTGAAGCTGGTGGATTTTGCAATAACCAAATCGGAACTTGCGGCAATATTCCGAAATAAGGAGCATGAAAATTTCAAGCCTTGCGGCGATCAGATACTCCGGAACTTTTTAAACGGATTAATTATATACAAACGAGGGCCAAAGCCTGAATAGCAGCCTGGCCATTGTTTTTTGAACAAAGGTTCCTTTTTGTTGTTGTATTGGTATAAAGCGAAAGAATTATGGCAACAGATAAGAAAAGTGGATTCTCAGAAAGCAATTCTGATAATTCAAGAAATAATAATGGAACCCTTGGCGGAGCTGGAGGAGTAGAAAAAGAGCCTAAGGGAAGCCTGCATAAAATGACTGAAAGGGCAAAAGTGCCTGAAGCGAATGAGCGCGGCATCCGCGAAAATGAGGAAAACCACTCTACACGCGATCAACACTACCAAAGCGGCGGCTATGCTAAAAACGAAATCGATCCTAACATGCCCGGGAATCAAAATTCTGAAGGTAAGGAAATCCGATATCCGAAAGATTCATATAATCATGTCGACAATCCCGGAGGTACTTCGGAAGAAGAGCTTGATAACAATAATTAACTAGCTAATAAGTCAAGGCTATTTCCCAAGCATGGGGAATAGCCTTTTTAAATCCGATTCTGTTGGCCTGCTGCCATACTCACAGATCTCAAACGCTTCTGCGTATTTTACCTGTTCTGCTTTCTGCTGACCATACCATTTCTGAAGGCTTGCTCTAATTTCCGGAGATAAACTGCCGCTTCTCATTTTTTTCAACCATTCCAATCGTTCAGCTTTGCCGGCAGGTACATCAGCCGGATTACCCCCAATCCATGGCAGCCATTCGTAAAATTGGGATTCATGTGAATCCAGGCTGTAAATCTTTTTGTCAATCACAGATGTGATATCTATTGCTATATCCGGTTGAAAAGGATTTGGCTTTTTAAAATTATCCTGAAAATAGAGGAAAACTGGATTCTTCCTAAGTGGGGGAGTGTCAGCTGCTATATTGGGTACACCCACCATAAATGCAGCATCCTGAACAAGGATACCTGTGTATCTATGGTCAGGGTGATAATCATTGGATCGGGGTGCTATAACTACATCAGCATTCCATTCTCTTATCTTTCTGATGATGTCAAGCCTGATCGGAAGGGTAGGTAAAAGCTCTCCATCGTGGTTATCGAGGACGTCATAAGTCACTCCAAGGCGGCGTGCAACTTCCTGAGTTTCTAAATATCTTCTTTTAGCGAGCATGCCTCCGCCTTGCGTCATATGGCCTGCATCGCCGTTGGTAACGGATAAGAATTTAACTTTATGTCCCATGGCAACAAATAGGGCAGCGGTACCTCCGCTTTTGATATCGCAGTCGTCAGGATGAGCGCCAATCATGATTATCTGAAGAGGTTTTTCTTGTGCACTTGTTGGGAAAATGCCGAGGAGTAATAAAAGAGGGATCAGGACAATAGCTTTCATTTTTACTTTCTTATCTGAGTGAAAATATAGAATTCCATGGAGTTCGGCAAGTTCAAATAATTTCAAGAACTTTTCCAATGCCAAAGGTTTTATTACCTTCCTTTTTTAATTAATAAAAATTAGACATTATTTTTTACACGAGTGGCGTTTTTTACATCCAAACACATTAAAGGAACAAGCTTTCAGATCGGCATTTACTCTGCCATTACTGTTTTCCTCACCTATACTATGGTTTTCGGTTTCAGGAAATCATTTACTGTAGCCACATTTGACGGAATTGAAATTGCCGGATACAGCTATAAAACAATACTCGTTCTTAGCCAAATGCTAGGATACATGCTGGCAAAGTTTTACGGCATAAAATATATCTCTGAGTTAAAGCGAACTGGACGCGGAAAAATCATTCTTCTTCTAACGGGGATTTCATGGCTTAGCTGGCTTTTCTTTGCAATTGTCCCGCCTCCATATAACATCGCTTTTTTATTTATAAACGGTTTTCCACTTGGCATGCTATGGGGGGTGGTGTTTTCTTACGTTGAAGGCCGAAGGAGCACAGACTTTATTGGAGCAACGCTTGCTGTAAGTTTTATTTTTGCTTCCGGGTTTGTCAAGACCGTAGGCGCATGGCTTCTGGTCAACTTTAATATTTCGGAATTTTGGGTTCCTTTCTATACAGGGCTTGTCTTCGCCGGCCCACTCCTGATCTTTGTTTACATGATCGAAAAAATCCCCCAGCCAGATGAGGAAGACATCGCAGCACGTACACACAGGGAACCGATGTCAGCTGCCGACAGAAAAGCGTTTATCATGATGTTCCTGCCCGGGCTTGCGGCCTGTATCCTGATCTATTGTTTTGCAACAATCTTTCGTGATATCCGTGACAATTTTGGTGCTGAGATGTGGAAGGAAATGGGATTTTTCGATAAACCGGAACTTTTCGCCCAAACAGAAATCCCAATCACCATTGTAGTGCTGATACTTGTAGGGAGCATGGTGTTAATTAAGAACAGTTACAAGGCATTTATGCTTTCACACATTTTTATAGGACTAGGTTTTATCCTGGCTGGCGTTTCCTCTTATCTTTTCATTAATGGTACGCTTGATCCGCTTTGGTGGATGACGATTGTCGGACTTGGATTATACATGGTCTATATCCCTTTTAACTCGGTATTCTTTGATCGCCTTATCGCAACATTTAAACATGCAGGAAACGTGGGCTTCCTGATTTATCTGGCGGATTCCTTCGGCTATATCGGCAGTGTGGGTGTTTTGATGAGTAAGGAGATATTTAAAGTGAAGCTTAATTGGGTAACTTTCTTTTCCAACAGCGTGATTGTATTATCCATTGCAGGATTGGTATTAACAATCTTTTCAGCTATTTATTTTGTCGGTAAGTACCGGCAACTTAGTTTAGAAGATGCTAATGTCAAAAGAAACCATTAACTATTTTGTGATAATATTCAATGGATACCATCATACAGAATGTACTGAAAGAATATGGATTTGAACCTCTTCAGATAGCTTCAATGCCATTTGGGTCGGGCCATATTAATACCACTTATTTAGTATCCCAGGAAGGACATGAACAACAATTTATCCTGCAGAGTATAAATCAGAATGTGTTCAAAAACCCGCTTATTATAGCAGAGAACGTGCGTCTTGTTGGAAGCTATCTTAAAGAACATTATCCGGAATATCTTTTTGTCGGTTCAATCCCAACTGAGGATGGGAAGGAAATGGCTTATGTAGATGAAATTTACTGGCGTTTGACCAGGTTTATCCCTAATTCAGTTGCTTTTGACACACTAAGTGATCCGCAGCAGGCATTTGAAGCTGCTGAACAATTTGGCAGGCTTAGTAAACTTCTGAATGGTTTCGATGTGTCATTACTGAAGCCGAGTATACCCGGGTTTCACGATCTAAACCTTCGTTATCAGCAATTCAAAGAGGCGGTTGAAAAGGCTGATCCTAACCTCCAAACCAGGGCCGCCAGTCAGATTGAAAAGGCATTAAGACTCACTTTTATCGTAGACTATTTTAATTCGTACAGAAGCTCCTCTGATTTTCCTGACCGGGTGATGCATCACGATACTAAGATCAGCAATATGCTTTTTGATAAAACGACCGGTAAAGGCATTTGTGTCATTGATCTCGATACTCTAATGGCTGGGAAGTTCATCTCCGATCTCGGGGATATGATGCGTACGTACTTATGTGCTTATTCAGAGAATGAAAAGGATATGGATAAGATATTCATCCGGATAGAATACTTTGAAGCGATTGTTAAGGGTTATTTAAAAGAAATGGGACCCATCCTCACCGCTACTGAGAAGGATCTTATCCTTTTCTCTGGAAAATATCTGATTTACATGCAGGCTCTTAGGTTTCTAACAGACTACCTTAACGGGGACATCTATTACCCTGTTTCTTACCCGGAACAAAATCTTGTAAGAACGATGAATCAGTTTAAATTGCTTTCTGAGTTTTTTAATAAGGAGAAGATACTTCAGAGTATTGTCGATAAGTGCTTAAGCAACTAAGTTTTGCTGGAAGTCACACCTCCGTAAATGAATTAACATTTTTATATATTTATATATTGCAATTAATTAACTAATTTGCATTAATCACTTTAACTATTTTTATAACTAAACAATTAATTTAATGGAAACCGGTACAGTAAAATTCTTCAACGAGTCCAAAGGATTCGGATTTATTACCCAAGAAGATGGCAAAGAAATTTTCGTTCACGTCAGTGGACTTAAACAGGATATAAGACAAAATGACAAAGTAGAATTCGAAGTAGAAGAAGGTAAAAAAGGCCTTAGTGCAGTTAACGTAAGACTAGCTTAATTCTGTATACTTTAAAAAGATTACATCCTTACAAGTAAAAAGCAGCTTTGAGAAATCAAAGCTGCTTTTTTATTATGCTTTTAAGTCTGCCTGACTATAAACTGTCGGCGTTCAGGAATACAAACTGGTTGTCGAACATATCTAATTTAATCCGGCTATCCTTATCTACCTTCCCGGAAAGGATATCCTTAGAAAGCTCGTTCAGTATCTTTTTCTGAATTACGCGTTTCAAAGGCCGGGCTCCAAATTGAGGATCATAGCCTAATTGAGCAAGCCAGTCCAGGGCCTCCTCGGAAGCTTCTATATCAATGCCCATCTCCGCTAAGGTATCTTTCACTCCTTTAAATTGAAGTGAAACAATTTCCCTTAATTCGTCACGGTTAAGCGGTGTGAACATTATTAATTCATCTATACGGTTCAAGAACTCAGGGCGAATAGTCTGTTTAAGAAGGTCAAACAATTCATTCTTAGTCTTTGCTATCACTTCCTCCCGGTTTGCTTCATTTAGGTCCCTGAAGTTTTCCTGAATCAGATGTGAACCGATATTCGAGGTCATGATAATAATTGTATTTTTAAAATCAACTAATCGGCCTTTATTATCGGTCAGCCTTCCATCATCTAACACTTGTAACAGAATGTTAAAAACATCCGGATGTGCTTTCTCAATTTCATCAAGTAAGATGACTGAATATGGTTTTCTGCGAACGGCTTCTGTAAGTTGTCCCCCTTCATCATAACCAACATATCCCGGAGGCGCGCCAATAAGCCTTGAAACTGCGTGCCGCTCCTGATATTCACTCATATCGATGCGGATCATCGCATGCTCATCATTGAAAAGATAATCGGCAAGCGCTTTTGCCAGTTCTGTTTTACCTACACCAGTCGTTCCCAGGAAGATAAAAGATCCAATTGGTTTACGTTTATCTTGAAGCCCGGCTCTGGAACGCCTGATCGCATCTGAAATAGCTTCAATCGCCTCATGCTGACCGGCAACTCGTTTATGAAGCTCAGTTTCCATGTGAAGCAGTTTTTCGCGTTCGCTCTGTATCATTTTTGTAATTGGGATACCTGTCCATCGCGATACTACGCCAGCAATATCCTCGGAAGTAACCTCTTCTTTCAGCATTCGATTGTCAGACTGCGTTTCTTCAAGTTGTTTCTTAAGAAGTTCCGCCTCATCCTGTGCTTCTTTGATTTTCCCGTACCGCAGCTCAGCTACTTTTCCATAATCTCCCGCACGTTCGGCCTGGTCGGCTTCAAGTTTATAGTTTTCTATGAGCTCGCTTTGATTGTTTATTGAGTCAACGAGGTCCTTTTCAGCCTGCCAGCGTGCTTTAAGAGAATCGCGTTCGCTTGACATATTCGCGATCTCTTCTGAAAGTTCTTTGACTTTCTTATCGTCATTTTCACGCTTAATAGCTTCCCGCTCTATCTCAAGCTGCATGACTTTGCGGTTGAGTTCATCAACAGCCTCCGGAACGGAGTCCATTTCCAGCCTTAATTTTGAAGCCGCTTCATCCATCAAGTCAATTGCCTTGTCGGGAAGAAAACGATCCGAAATATATCTCTGCGATAGTTCAACAGCAGCAATGATTGCTTCATCTTTGATCCTCACCTTGTGGTGGGTCTCGTATCTCTCCTTTAAGCCTCGCAGAATTGAAATAGCATCTTGTGTATTCGGCTCATCTACCAGAACCTTCTGAAAGCGACGTTCGAGCGCCTTATCTTTTTCAAAATATTTCTGATATTCATTTAACGTAGTTGCACCAATTGCTCGCAGTTCACCCCGTGCTAATGCAGGTTTGAGGATGTTGGCTGCATCCATTGCTCCCTCACCGCCTCCGGCACCTACAAGTGTGTGGATCTCATCTATGAATAAAATAATCTCTCCGTCGCTTTGGGTGACTTCTTTAATGACAGCCTTCAAGCGTTCTTCGAATTCGCCTTTATACTTCGCACCTGCAATGAGTGCACCCATGTCAAGGGAGAATACAGTCTTCGATTTCAGATTCTCAGGGACATCACCCTGGATGACACGGAATGCAATCCCTTCAGCGATAGCAGTTTTACCAACCCCGGGCTCGCCAATAAGAATGGGATTATTTTTAGTACGGCGCGAAAGAATCTGGATAACCCTCCTAATTTCTTCATCGCGGCCGATAACCGGGTCAAGTTTACCCGATTCAGCGTACTCGTTCAGGTTACGGGCATATTTGTTTAGTGCATTGTAGGTAGCTTCCGCATTCTGGTCGGTAACCCGGGTGTTACCGCGTAATTCGCTGATTGCCTTCTTTAGATCCTTCTCATTAACACCAGCATCTTTCAGTATGGCACTTACTTTATCGCCTGTTCCGAGTAATCCAAGAAGTATATGTTCGACAGATACAAATTCATCTTTGAATTCTTTTAAATAGGTTTGGGCTTTTTGAAGGGCACTATTCCCTCCTGAAGACAAATAGATCTCCGTTCCGCTCACTTTCGGGAAACTCTGTATTTGAGCATCCACCACTTCCGATATGCGGTTAATATTTACATTGAGTTTTTTGAGCAGATAACTAATCACATTCTCATCAACAGTCAGCAAGCCTTTCAACAGATGGGCTGTCTCAATTGCTTGCTGCTGATTGCCAGAAGTTATCTCGGAAGCTTTTTGAACTGCCTCCTGTGCTTTGATCGTAAAGTTGTTCAAATTCATATAAGCAAACTATCAAAAAAAAGACCACAATCCGCATGATTTGAGTCACCTGAACTTTTGACCTGAGTCATTGATTTCAGGATGACTAAATTTCTGTTTTTTAATAGTTTACCGGAAATTGTGTCGGTTTGTTTAGAGCCAGGAGTTAAGAACCATGGGCCAAGTACCAGGAGCCAAGAATCAAGAACCAAGAAACCAATTCCAGAAAATAACTCGGAGTCCCTTGCTGCGTTTGCTATAAAATTGCAAAGGGTATGTCGTTACGAGAGGTAACGAAGCAATCTCTTGGTAATCATATAATCCTACGAATCCTATTCCAGACAATTTGTTCGTAATCCTAATCAATACTCAATAACCTTAATCACATCCCTGATCAACGGATATGTATTTTCCCTCACCAACATAAAATCCCCTGCAGCAAGCCATTTTGCCTCAGTAATACTTTCTTCTAATTGGGGAACCAGATCAGGCTGATTGTCGGCCCTCATCCAATACCATACTGTTTTCTTAATCACCGGAACTCCGTAATCTTCATAAATATGATAAGTTTTGCAGATTTTTTCGCCGCAGCTGTCGATCCTGACTCCGCATTCTTCCTCTACTTCACGCACGGCCGCGGTTTTAAACGACTCGCCTTTATCCAATTTACCTTTGGGTAAATCCCATTTCCCCTTCCTGAAAATAAAGAGGTACTTGTTTTCTTCATTACTCACTAAGCCTCCTGCAGCTTTAATCAGCTCCATAGATTTCTTAATCTTTTTGAAAATATCTTTAAAATCTTTTGTAAGCAATAAAAAACTTTTAGGGGTTTCCAGGGCTTTTACATTAGGGTAGAATTTGGAAAATTTAAACTCTCTGACATTCAGCTCCTGATAATCTTCAAGATCAGGAGGGATAGAGTCTGTAAGGATTAAAACTGTTTCATTGATATATATTTTATAAATTTGCGGCATGACGAACAAGGGTGAGGTAGAACAAAAAGTAGCTGAATTTCTTCTGCAAATTAAAGCAATTAAATTACAACCGGGCAATCCATTTACCTGGGCATCCGGTTGGAAATCTCCTATTTATTGTGATAATCGGATAACGCTCTCTCATCCTTCCATCAGGACTTATATCCGGCAAAAATTGACGGAGTTGGTGCAGGAAGAATTTGGTTCTGTTTCGATTATAGCGGGTGTTGCTACAGCAGGTATCCCTCAGGGTGTACTGGTTGCTCAGGAATTAGGGCTTCCTTTTATATATGTACGATCTAAAGCGAAAGAACATGGTACAGGAAGTTTGATTGAGGGTGAATTCTTTCCTGGTCAACGAGTTGTGGTTGTAGAAGATCTTATTTCCACAGGCAAAAGCAGCCTGCAAGCTGTAAATGCTTTACGCGATGCGGGTTGCGAAGTTGCTGGTTTGGTAGGTATCTTTAATTACGGCTTTGATGCTGCGGACCAGAACTTTAAAAATGCCAGATGTCCGTTCTTTACTTTGTCAAATTATAATGCGCTGGTTAATTATGCACAGAAGCACAACTTCGTAGCCGAAGCTGATTTGAAGTTATTGAGAAAATGGCGGGAGGATCCGGAAGGTTGGGGTGAATCAATAAAAGTAAAAATATGACCATCATAGAAAGCAGTGTATCTATTGAAAAGCCAGTGGGAACTGTTTACGCATTCCTTTCTGATCTCAATAACCATCAGCAATTAATGCCTGAAAACATATATAATTGGTCATCAACGCAGGATGAAGCAAGATTTACCATACAAAATATGGCAAAACTTGCGTTGAAAATATCCTCCCGTAAAAAGGATGAAGAAATTATTGCCGTTCCTTCAGAAGAAGCTCCCTTCCCGCTTGAGCTAAAATGGTCGTTAAGTGATCAGGGCGGAGGTAAAACTAAAGCATTGTATACTATCTCTGCCGAACTCAACATGATGATGAAAATGCTTGCCGCAGGGCCTTTGCAAAAATTGGTGGATCACCAGACTGCTGCATTGAAAAAGGCAATGGAAACTTAGAGAGTTTTACAGCAGATCGAATGCTTCTTTTGGTATAAATTGTCGCACGTCGCCATTATTTTTCATGATGTCGCGTACGATGGTTGAACTTATGGAAGAGTAGCCGGGTTTGCTTACAATAAAAATACTTTCGATTTCCGGAACGAGGGCATGATTCATTTGTGCTATAGCTTTCTCATATTCAAAATCTGATACGGTTCGAATGCCCCTGATCATGTAACCAGCGTTAATCTTTTTGCAGAATTCTACGGTCAGTCCTTCGTAAGTTAAAACCTCCACTTTCGTTTCGTTCGCAAATACAGCCTCAAGCATCGCCTTTCTTCTGTTTATATCGAGGAAAGCAGCTTTGTTGCTATTCAATCCTATGCCAATTACTACCTTATCGAACAAGGGAATAGCCCTACGGAGAATATCTACATGAGCTTTGGTTATTGGATCAAATGAGCCCGGAAATAAGGCAATCTTCATAATATAAAGTTAATGGATAAAAGTGCTAAAAACCAAGCGGACCGGGTCATGAATCTGTAGTGTGTGTAAAGAAGCTGAATGATGAAGATCCATATTTTCTTTGCTCTATAAAATGCGGGTCATTGTCTATTTTTTTTAAACTGTGATGTTCTACGATGAGGTAGCCATCAGGGTTCAGGATGTCGCGTCTAAATACAATTGGAGCGATCTGATTCATTTGAGGAAGGTCGTACGGCGGGTCAACAAAAATAAGATCATACTTATCCGTTTCCACTTCCAGGTATTTGAGAACATCCGCTTTAACAGGCTGAATAGCCTCAAGGCCATACTGTTTAGCCACGGTCTTTAGATAATTATAGCATCCAAAATCGCGGTCGACGGAAGTTACAGAGAGCACCCCTCTCGAGGCAAATTCCAGAGAAATATTCCCAGTCCCGCTAAACAGATCGAGAACTTTCAAATTTTCAAAATCAAACTGGTTGTATAGAATATTGAAAAGCGCCTCTTTAGCACTATCAGTAGTTGGCCTGACTGGCAATTTTTGAGGCGGGTTTAAACGTAATCCTTTTAGCTTACCGCCGATTATTCGCATAGGTCGAGGCTAAAGAGAGTAGAGAAGGTATGGGCTTGAACTTCGCCAAATTTGCTGGAATATTTATTCAGATCTGCAGCATCAGAGAGGCGCACAGTTTCAAAATATTTTCCAATTCGCTGATAAACTTCATCCTGTTTAGAAATCTTCCCCGAAAGGACGATTTGTGTGTCTCCTAAAACTATCTCAAGGGATTGGATTACATTTAACAGGTAGTAATTAAACTCGTCAGCATTTTGATATTCAAATGTGTTATAAAATTCCAATTTGAAATTTTTATAATATGAGATCTGGAAATATTCAGGCTGAAAATCAATAAAGATGATCGATTCGCTATCACGTTGAAGGGCCTTTTGAGCGCCTTCCAAAAACGGGCTCGCCTGATTATATATGCTGTGATTGTTGAAAATTCCAGCTAATGCGGTTTTAAAATCCGAATCTATAGCAGTTACATTCTTAATTTGTGCCGAAGATATGGTATCAACAAGGACGTCTCTGGCATCCGTGAGGTTTATATATTCTCCATACTGCTGCTGATCTGATTCTTCAAACAGGTCAGCCGGAATAAATGTATAATTAGATGTGGTGAATGATATTTTTACTTTGTTAAAAGCAAACCTAAATTGTCTGTTGCTTTCCGGCAGGTTTTCGAAAGAATGAATGAGTTCTGATGTTGTTGCAAGAGCAGGGATTTCGTATTCTGCCAGAACCTTCGTTTCTTTTTGTCCGGCATCAATTATAGCGTACTGCAGATTTTTAGGCCCAAAGTGTACTAACAGGTCATATTTCGCTGCCAGCTGCGATTGAACTTCGTCGTCAGAAAGGTAGAGCAGTTTATTCATCTGTGACAAAAATATGTTTTCTCAGCAATATTTGTCTCTGCCTGGTGAATTATAAATAGTCAAAAGATTTAATAGATTTTGCAAATTGCGGAGATGAATATTGAGTCCCTCCTGGAACAGAATTTCGGAAACATACCTACACCACAGCAAAGGGAAGTTTTTAAATTGCTTGAAGAGTTCCTGCCGATGGGTTCAGGCGAGGAATGCTTTCTTTTGAAAGGATATGCAGGAACCGGGAAAACCACCTTGATTAGTGCCTTGGTCAAGGTATTGCCACGGGTAAAACTTAAATCTGTTTTACTGGCGCCAACCGGACGCGCAGCAAAGGTGATTAGCAACTACTCAGGTAAAAAGGCTTTTACCATTCATAAGCGCATTTATCGGAAGAAAGTTACAGCAAGCCCGGAGATGAATTTTGTGCTTTCAGATAACTTATCAGAAAATACCGTTTTTGTAGTCGATGAGGCTTCGATGATCTCAGATCAGGTTCATGATTACAGCAGGCAGAGTCTGCTTCAGGACCTGATCAGCTATGTTTATAATGGGAAAAATTGCAAGCTTATGCTTGTGGGGGATACAGCGCAATTACCACCGGTTGGATCCGAAAATAGCCCTGCCCTCGACCCGAAAATACTGAAAGATCATTTTGGCCTTCGGCTGTTTACTTATGAACTTACAGATGTAGTACGTCAGGAAAAGGAATCAGGCATTCTGCATAACGCGACTCAATTGCGTGAACTCATTAGAAAGAATAAAAGCAACTTTCCGCGTTTTAACCTGAATGGATTTCGGGATATCTTTAAAATGACCGGGGAAAAACTGGTTGAGGGCCTGAGTTACGCTTATGATAAATATGGGATTGAAAATTCTATAGTAATTTGCCGATCCAACAAAAGTGCCAATGCCTATAATCAGAATATCAGGAACCGGATATTATACAGGGAGGAAGAAATCACCGGCGGTGATTTTATCATGGTGGTACGTAACAATTATTTCTGGCTCCAGGCAGAAGACAATAGCGGAGGATTTATTGCCAATGGGGATATTGCGAAGATTCGAAAGGTAAGAAGGACGGAGGAGCAATATGGCTTTCGCTTTGCGGAAGTAGTTATAGAACTGTTAGATTATCCGGACGAGGAACCTTTGACCTGTAAAGTTTTGCTAGACACTCTTTATGCGGAAACTCCAAGTTTATCGGGGGCCGACAGTAAGCGCTTGTTTGAAGCAGTGCAACAGGATTACAGCCATTTTGAAAACAAGCAGATCAGGATGGAGGAGATGAAGAAGGATCCCTATTACAATGCTCTTCAGATAAAATTTGCTTTCGCGGTTACTTGTCATAAGGCACAGGGCGGGCAATGGCCTGCCGTTTTTATCGACCAGGGTTATCTCACGGATGAAATGCTTAATACGGAATTCTTGCGATGGCTTTACACGGGTATAACCCGATCCACTAACGAACTTTTTCTGGTTAATTTCAGTGATAAGTTTTTTGGCAATCCCGGACTCGAAAAGGATAAGGCAAGATAATTGCATCATATAGAATAAATATTATGAAACGATTTGTCATTTTTTCGACTGCGATATTAAGTCTTGCGGCCTGCACATCCCAACCTGAAAAAACTGCGGAAGGAGATAATATAGAGAACAGTCAGGGCCGGGATAAAGCACCAGCCGGCGATACTATATGTTTTCAGAAGCTGTCGGGCACTGCTAATCAGGACACTACTTCCCTCAGTCTGTTTATTGAGGGCGATAAAGTAAGCGGGGATTTCGCACATTATCCAATGGAAAAGGATAGCCGGGTTGGAAAAATAGCAGCGACCAGGAATGGCGAACTGATTAAAGGTTCCTGGGTTTATATGCAGGAAGGTATCAATGACACCTTACAGGTAGAATTTAAAATGGAAGGAGATAAACTCGTTCAGAAAAATTATACTGTTGATCCCAAAACGGGCCGGGAAGTTTTTTCTGATGCTTCTGTATTTAATATTGAATTTGAACGAGTTCCGTGTAAGAACTAATACAATAAGAATAAATCCCCAGATCGGGTTGGGCGAAGACACCCCGTGTGCTCGCAAGCAATAAGACAGAAAAGGCGCTACCCGGGCGTCTTTTCTGTTCTCGTCAAAACCCATTGCAAAAGATCCCAATGGTTAATGTATGATAAAGGCCCTCCCTGAACTTATCCCTGGAAACCGAGGCAAAAGGCTTCGGGCATCAACGTTGATCAGAACGATAACATCTCTATGCGCGGCAGGCAGGGCGTTCTGGTTATGATCGACGGAAAGCTTGTGCCTATGTCAGGACAGGACTTAGCTAATATGCTCAGAAGCATGTCTGCTGATCAAATAGAGAAAATTGACCTGATAACTAATCCATCAGCCCGCTATGATGCATCCGGGAATTCAGGTATCATCGACATCAGACTGAAAAAAGGAAATAATGTCGGGACAAATGGGACTTTATCACTTAGTTACGGACAGGGCGTTTATGCAAAAGTTAACCCTTCACTGAATATAAACAGCCGGTCGAAGAAGCTGAATGTTTTTGGATCATGTAATTATGGGTTTAGAGAAGATTTTAACGATCTCACGATTTTCAGAAGTTTCTATACTCCTACAAGTCAGTTGACGGGTGGCAATAATTATGTCAACTACTTCCAGTTTGCATTTAATAATCACAATGCTCGAATCGGGGCTGACTATAACCTCAGTAAAAATGTTATTATCGGATTTACTGCCAATGGAATTTCAAGCGCCGTAACCGTTGATTCAGACAGCCGTGCGAAATCATTTAATGCATCACAACAAAATACCGGTTCTTTTAATACACTTGGGACTAATACTCCGGAACGCACAAACAGCAGTTATAACCTGAATTATAAACACACAGTGGATTCAAGCGGTAAAGAGTTAAGTGCAGATATCGACTATGCCAGATTCATATCATATGAAATTCAAAATTATACCACCAATTATTTGGACCTCAATCAGGATCCAACACGGACACCATACCAGTTATTGGGAGA
Organism: Daejeonella sp.; assembly: GCF_049655485.1. Taxonomy (GTDB): domain Bacteria; phylum Bacteroidota; class Bacteroidia; order Sphingobacteriales; family Sphingobacteriaceae; genus Daejeonella. Next base: position 3,720 of record NZ_JBASJU010000186.1, on the reverse strand, counting down.
TCTTTCGGGGTTATTGGATATTAGATCGTTTAAGGTAGACTATTCCCAGCCGGTAAAAGCCTGGGGCGGGCGTTTTGAAGCTGGTTTGAAAAGCAGCTGGGTGGAATCTGAAAATGATGTAGCGTTTTATGACCGCAGCAATGGGGGTAATGTACTTGATGCAGGAAAGAGCAACCATTTCATCTATAATGAGAATATAAATGCTGCATATGTAAACGGGTCTGGAAAGTGGAAGAAGTTCAGTGTGCAGCTGGGCTTGCGACTGGAAAATACACTCGCAGACGGACTTCAAATTAAGGATAACTCCTCTTTTGATCGTAGTTATTCACAGTTGTTTCCCAGCGGATACCTTGGATACAAATTCACAGAAAACAACGACCTGGGTTTGTCGCTAAGCCGGAGAATTAACAGGCCTTCATACCGCCAGCTTAATCCCTTCAAGGTATTCCTGGATCCAGCAACCTCTTCTGCCGGAAACCCCTTCCTTAAGCCGGAGCTTACCAATTCATTCGAGTTAACTCATACCTTGAAGCAAAAGTATATCACAAAAATTGGCTATAGCCGGACCACCGACAACATTTTGGGAGTATTGTCGCCGGATACCGAGCCGAACACAGTTATTCAAAAGGGGCGCAACCTGGCTAAGCTCGACTACTATAATGTAAGCTTCGGATTTCCCATTGCAGTTGGTAAATGGTTAAACAGCAATAACAATGCTTTGCTTTATTACGGTAGATACAGCGGTAATCTGGTTAATACTAACCTGGATGCGGGTATGACAACCTTTACATTCAACAGCAACAATACTTCATAATCAACAGCACGGTGACAGCAGAACTTGCCGGCAATTATCAGAGCAAATCGACCTATGGGTTTCTTGATATTGATCCCATCTGGCATATGAGCGTGGGTGTACAAAAGCAGCTTTTCGACAAGAAAGCATCTCTTAAGTTAAATCTTTCCGATGTGTTCTTTACAAATAATGTAGATGCCGTTACTCTCCTTAGCGGATACGGGGAACGCTTCCTGCAAAATCGTGATACCCGGGTTGGAACACTAAGTTTTTCATATCGCTTTGGTAAAACGCAGGTGCCGGGATCAAGGAGGAGAAATGGGGGAGCGGAGGAGGAGAAGAGGAGAGCCGGTTAAGGTGAAAGGTGAAAAGTGAAAGGTGAAAAAGGCGATCAAATAAATAATGTAAATCAATTGGATTAAGGAAATGAAAACGGCTACAGACTTCTGGGTTAGGATCCTTTTCTATATTTAGGTGAGCTGGCGGTTGCCACACGCTTGAAAAGGTTAAGTGAGAGACTTTCCCAGGATGTGAGCAAAATATATAAAGAATCAGAGGTTGATTTTGAAGCGAAATGGTACCTAATCCTGGAGCTTCTGAATCGTGAAAAAGTACTCGCTATTACTGAGATTTCCGATTCACTTGGAATCAGCCATGCTGCGGTGGTGCAGTTCGTTGATCAGCTGCTTGATCGCAAATTGATTAAAACCGGCCTTGATAAAAAAGACGCACGGAAAAGGATGATTTCTTTGAGTCCCGGAGGCCGAAAAGTGCTCTCGGAACTGGAGCCGATTCTGAAAGTTATTAAAAACGAAAACCGAAAATGGCTGAATGAAGCCGACGGTGACATTTTAAATATTTTGAATCAGTTAGAGTGCGCTCTCGACAAGAAAAGCATGTACCAGCGGGTGAAAATTTGTTTGCTGGAGCAAACAGAGGGTAAGAATCCCAAAGTAAGATCTAAAGGTTGAAGGGTTTTCAAACCCTTCAATTGCCCTTATTAAGTTTTACTGCCTTCCCTGTTTTAGCACTCTTTTTTGCCGCATCTAATATTTCTACAACAATCATATTGTTTTCAAGGGAAGAAAGGTCATACTTTGGTAATGTGATTTCTCCTCTAACTACTGAAGAAAATAAGGAAAATGGATCATTATACGGAGCTTGACGCTCTTTCAACTTATCCTTTTGTTCCATTTTGTCCTTTTCTAAACGTACCCGAATGTCGGAACTGTTATCCGTGATAACGTATCCGGTTTTACCATATACCTCCATATCTTTTCGGCTAAAAGGCCAGTTCCAGGAGGCTTGAATTATACCTTGCATCTTCGGATACTTAAGAAGTATAGTTGCTTCATCGTCAACTTTCGGATAAATATTGGGTTTTATCTGTTGGGTTACAGATACTACATACTCGGGTTTTTCGCCATTCGTTAACCAGGTGATAAGATTCGCGCCATAACATCCGAAATCGGTGATTGCGCCTCCGCCATTTTTAATCGGATCAGTTAACCAATCTAAAAATTCCTTGTTTACTCCTATTTCCTGTGGCCCTTGATGTCCGTCATGAACAACAATTTTCCTTAAATCACCTATCGCTTTGTCTTTATTGACAAGTTCGTAGGCCTTGTGATTGGTGGGATACCAGGTAGTCTCATAGTTTGTTAGCAGATGTATTTTGTGTTTTTCGGCTAGAGCTTTCATTTTTTCTGCATGATCCAAACTTACTGCCAGGGGTTTTTCAACCATAACATGGATACCCAAAGGAGCACAGGCTTGTACTACTTCCAGGTGCTGGAATATTGATCCAAATGCGGTTACGATGTCGGGTTTTGTTTTGGAAATCATCTCAGCTAATGAATTAAAAACAATATTCATATTATAGCCATATCTCGTGGAATAACGCTGAGCTAAATCTTTATTGGGCTCAACTATGCCGACAATTTCTATATCGCCTCGTTGAGGTCTTCCTAACAAACCATGTACATGAGAATGAGTAATTCCGGCTATTCCCATTCTAAGAGGTTTCTTAGTCTGAGACATTACAGAATGTATCATTAAAACAAGCAAGAAGAGGAGAGAGAAATGCTTTTTCATTTTGTTAAATTTTTGTATTTAAAGGTAAATCTATGTTTTTCCTTTATATTTGATCATTCTCTTTTACATGTTTCCTAAATCAAACAAATTAAAATCGAATAGGCTGCTCAGATTCCTGAGTTGAGTCTTCTGAAGCAACTTTATCAATTTCCTTTGAAATAAAAGAGCCTTATGAAAAAGATCATAAGGCTCTTTGAAGATTTAACTAAATTTAATCCTATTTATCCAACAACTTCTGCCAGAAAGGGGTAGCTGGTATATCCTTTTTCTCCGCCTGAATAAAATGTACTGAAGTCGGGCTCATTTAGCTCTGCACCGTTCTCAAGACGTTTGACCAGATCAGGGTTAGTAATAAAAGGCGTACCAAAAGCTATAAGATCGGCCACACCTCTCTCTAATTCAACATCAGCTCTTTCTCTGGTAAATCCTCCGCAAAAGATCAGGGTATTCTTAAATTTTGACCTTATAATATCTTTTACCTTGAGAATTTCTGGTTGAGCATTGTCTGTAGAATGATCCAGTACATGAATATATTCAATTCCAAAGCCCGCAAGCATTTCGGCAAGGTACAGGTAGGTTTGATCAACCTGATCGTAGGCTGGCATATCATTGAATATTCCATAAGGGGAAAATCTGACTCCTATTTTCTCTTTACCTATAGCCTGTGCTGTTTGCTCAACAATTTCGAGCAGAAAACGTCCTCTGTTTTCGATATTCGCGCCATATTCATCTGTTCTTGAGTTAGTTCCGGGATTAATAAATTGTTCAATAAGGTAGCCGTTAGCTGCATGCAATTCTACTCCATCGAAACCGGCTTCTACAGCATTTTTTGC
>NZ_JBASJU010000185.1:0-2556 GCF_049655485.1 Daejeonella sp. | reverse complement strand
CTGAATTCATCAGCAGACATATACTTCAATAAGCTAGTTGGCTCAGAGACTCCGGTGAAGTAGTCAAAACTTACAGCGGTTTTCTTATTTAAAGAACCACTTTTAGTTTTAATAAGTACAACGCCATTTGAACCTCTGGATCCATATATCCCTACAGCAGCCGCGTCTTTCAAGACTGTCATAGATTCAATATCATTCGCATTAATGTTAAGAAGCGGATTCAAACCTGCACCGCCACCCTGAGCAGACGAGTAAGTTCCATCATTCAAAGGCACTCCATCAACCACAAATAAAGGTTGGCCTCCCCCAGTTATAGAAGATGCACCTCTGATACGAATAGAAGATGCAGCACCTAAAACACCCGAAGAGTTGGTCATTTGAACACCGGCAGCCTGTCCCTGTAATAATTGTTGAGGGCTGGTCATAGGTACATTCTTAAACGCCTCTGCACTAACTGTAGAAACTGCCTGAGTACTTAATGTTTTACTCTGTACACCGTAACCAATCACAACCACCTCAGAAAGCTGCGCAGCATCTGTTATCAAACGAGCATCAACACGATTTGAAGAACCTATATTTACATCCTGTGTAACATAGCCGATATAAGTAAAGCTAAGAGTTGTAGCATTCGACGGAATAGAAAGTGAATAGTTTCCATCTGTACCTGTAGAAGTCCCGGCAGTGCCGCCTTTCACACGTACAGATACACCTGGTAAAGGCAGTCCGTCATCAGCGCCCACAACTCTACCAGTGATCGTCTTATTCTGGGCAATTGCAGTAGTAATTGCAAACAACCCCAACAATAAGAAAGCTAGTAATTTTCTTTTCATTTGAATATAGTTTAATTTATTAAATGGATTTACTTTACCCTCATTGGTAAAGGGTATTAATGTGCAAGAATAGTTATTTCTGCACATATATGGTATACCTGACATGTAACATTAACGTAACAAAAGTGTTGCGACTTTAATTAATTTAAAATTGTTTTAAAGGTCGAAACAGCAGTTTTAATACCCAAACATCATTTATCTTTACAACCGTTTTTATGGGGTTTCAAACAATGCAATCAAAGATTTTTATGAATTATATCTCAGTAATAGGATCCGGTACCATGGGAAATGGAATTGCGCATACGTTTGCACTTTCAGGCTTCAAAGTAAACATTATTGACCTCTCCCAGGACAGGATAACAGAAGCAATTAACACTATTAGCAAAAACCTTGATCGCCAACTTCAGAAAGGCACCATAACAAGTTCCCAACACACTGAAGCCATCGGAAATATCCAGGGTTTTACCTTGCTAGAAGCCGGAGTTAAAGATGCTGATTTGGTGATTGAAGCCGCTACGGAGAATGTTGACATCAAGTTGAAGATATTTGCTGATCTTGATAAGCTGTGTAAACCCACCGCCATACTAGCTTCGAACACTTCTTCCATTTCCATCACTAAAATCGCTGCGGTGACCGCACGTCCTGAACTGGTAATTGGTATGCACTTCATGAACCCGGTACCTGTGATGAAATTGGTAGAAGTTATCAGAGGCTTTAATACTTCTGATAAGACAACTAATCAGATTATGGACCTTTCCGTTAAGATCGGAAAAGTTCCGGTGGAGGTTAATGACTATCCTGGTTTTGTAGCGAACCGCATCCTCATGCCGATGATTAATGAAGCTATTCAATGTCTCAATGAAGGAGTTGCAGGTGTAACTGAAATAGACACGGTAATGAAACTTGGCATGTCACACCCAATGGGGCCATTGCAGTTAGCCGACTTCATAGGACTTGATGTTTGTCTTGCTATATTAAATGTATTGCATCAAGGCTTTGGTAATCCTAAATATGCACCTTCTCCCCTGCTGGTTAATATGGTGGCATCAGGGCAACTGGGAGTTAAATCGGGAAGCGGATTTTATGATTACAGTGCGGGCATAAAGGAGGCCGTGCTTTCTAAGAAATTTAAAAAGTAACCTTTCACCTTTCACCGTTCAACTTTTAACTTACTACATCCGGTCCGGCACATCAATCCCCAGCATCTTCATACTCTTAGCGATAACCGCAGCAGTAGCAAAGGCGAGGTCGAGCCGGAAGTTTCGAACACTTACGTCTTCTGCTTTTAAAATGCTCTCCTCATGGTAGAACTTATTGAACAGCTTGGCAAGCTCGAATACATAATTTGCTACTAAAGCTGGACTATAGTCTTTAGCTGCAGAAGCAATAACATCCGGATATTTTGAAAGCAAGACAATTAAATCTTTTTCCAGTGCTGTCAGATTTTGTGAGTAGCCTTCAGTTAATTTCGATTGATACTCTGCTTTAGCAAGCACCGATTTTATCCTCGCATGAGTATACTGGATAAAAGGCCCCGTGTGGCCCTGAAAATCTATAGATTCGTTAGGATCGAATAAAAGCCGCTTTTTGGGTTCTACCTTTAAAAGGAAGAACTTAAGAGCACCCAAGCCAATCATTTCATAAAGCTTATTCTTCTCTTCTTCGGTAAATCCATCAACTTTTCCCAGTTCCTCCGTGCGTTCTTTCGCTGTGCGAATCATCTCAT
>NZ_JBASJU010000184.1:0-15767 GCF_049655485.1 Daejeonella sp. | reverse complement strand
CTGCAGGTTTTTGGGTAAATGTTTCTTCAGTAACTTCCGTCAGAAGGCTTTCGTACTCCTTAACGGCATTTAATATAGCTCCGAAATGACTGTTTACACTCATAGTATTTTTACTAATTCGCTAAGGCAATGAATCTGATGCATCACGTCATCCGGTTTTTCAACTCGGGCTGGATTAAAGTAAATAGCTTTCATCCCAAACGCTTGAGCACCTCTGATATCCGCTTCCACACTATCACCAATCATCAGGCTTTCAGAGACTTTAGCCTCAGTAGTACTCATCGCATGTTCAAATATAGCTTTATCAGGTTTATTAAACCCAATTATTTCGGAGATGAAAATAGTCCGGAAATATTTTGCAAGACCCGTGTTGCCGATTTTCATTTCTGTTGATTCCTTAAATCCATTGGAAATGATATGGAGCGTATACTTTGTCTCTAAATAGGCAAGGGTATCATGGGCATGAGGAAATAAATTAGTTTTCGTAGGGCAAATTAAAACATAGTCGTCTTCAAACTTCCCTGGTATCAATTCGGGGGAAACTCCAAGTTCAGTAAAGGTCCTGGAAAAGCGGGTCGTACGTAAAACCTCCTTGCTGATTTTTCCTAAGTGATAATCCGCCCAAAGCTGGTGGTTATTTTTTGTATAAACTTCAATAAACAGGTCAGGAGAATGTAAACCCAATTGCTTCAAATCATATGAATGATATAATTCATGGAGGGTCTCTTCTGCATTTTTGTCAAAGTCCCATATGGTATGATCGAGATCGAAGAAGAGGTGTTTGTACATTGGTGGTTGGTGGTTGGTTGGTGGTTGGTGGTTGGTGGTTGGTGGTTGTTAGGCTGCGCTTGCAAACTTACGACCTATAACTTATAACGTATTACGTATAACGTAAAACTTTCTTCCCCTTTAGTATCTTTGTATTGCACATGGAATTTAAATTAACATCCGAATATAAGCCAACTGGTGACCAGCCGGAGGCTATACGCCAGTTAGTTGAGGGAGTTAATAGCGGGGAGCATTACCAGACTTTATTAGGGGTTACAGGTTCTGGTAAAACGTTCACCATAGCGAACGTAGTACAGGAAACCCAAAAACCGATGCTGGTTCTAAGTCACAATAAAACCTTGGCAGCTCAATTATATGGTGAATTTAAACAATTCTTTCCTGAGAATTCGGTTAACTACTTCGTCTCTTATTATGATTATTACCAGCCGGAAGCATACATAGCCTCCTCCAATACTTATATCGAAAAAGATCTTCAGATCAACGAAGAGATCGAAAAGCTCCGTTTACGCACCACTTCTTCATTGATGTCAGGAAGACGTGACGTGATAGTGGTCTCTTCAATTTCCTGCATTTATGGTATGGGAAATCCGGAAGATTTTTCTAATTCAATATTTCGGTTCGCTGTAGGAACAAGGATCAGTAGAAATGCATTTTTACATCGTTTAGTTGAAATTTTATACTCGCGAACTACCGCGGATTTCAAACGTGGTACATTTCGCGTTAAGGGGGATACGGTAGATATATATCCGGCTTACATGGACTTTGCATATCGGGTTTCGTTCTTTGGAGATGATATTGAAGAGCTTGCCACGATTGATCCGGCTTCAGGAAAGACTATTGAAAAAATGACCCACGTCGCCGTTTTTCCAGCTAATCTTTTCATTACACCTAAGGACCGGTTTAATAAGTCAGTCTGGTCAATCCAGGAGGAGCTTGAAAGCCGTAAACAGCAATTTATTGACGAGAAACGTTTTCTGGAAGCTAAACGACTAGAAGAAAGGGTCAATTACGACCTGGAAATGATGCGTGAATTGGGTTACTGCAGTGGTATTGAAAACTATTCGAGATTCTTCGACGGAAGGTCGCCAGGAATGCGTCCCTTCTGTTTGCTGGATTATTTTCCGGACGACTACCTCATGGTAATCGACGAAAGTCATGTTACGGTTCCACAGATCAGGGCAATGTATGGTGGCGACCGTTCCCGGAAGCTTTCTCTTGTTGATTACGGTTTCCGTTTACCGGCTGCTTTGGATAACAGGCCTTTGAACTTTAATGAGTTCGAAAAACTGGCTCCTCAAACCATTTATGTTAGTGCTACCCCAGGGGATTATGAACTGGAACAAACTGAAGGTGTTTTTGTGGAGCAGGTTATCCGGCCCACAGGACTTCTTGATCCGATAATAGAGATCAGGCCTGTTATTAATCAGGTCGATGACCTTTTAGATGAGATCGATAAGACCGTTAAGTTGGGAGACCGTATTCTGGTTACTACGCTGACCAAGCGTATGTCCGAAGAGCTCACAAAATATATGGATCGCCTGGGAATAAAGGTAAGGTACATCCACTCGGAAGTTAAGACGCTTGAAAGAGTTGAAATCCTCCGGGACCTGAGGCTTGGGGTTTTCGACGTATTAATCGGAATAAACCTGCTTCGTGAAGGACTGGATCTTCCTGAAGTTTCGCTGGTAGCGATTCTTGATGCTGACAAAGAAGGATTTTTACGATCAGAACGCTCATTGATCCAAACAATCGGACGGGCGGCGCGAAATGACCGCGGAAGGGTTATCATGTATGCCGATAAAATAACCGACAGCATGCGGGTTACCATTGATGAAACTAACCGCAGGCGGGAGAAGCAAATTGCCTACAACACGGAACATGGAATTGTACCCAGGACGATAGGTAAATCGCGTGAAGCTATTATTGAACAAACTTCTGTAATGGACTTCAAAGGCGGGGTGCAGAGGGCATACGTGGAAAAAGAGATGACTGACAATCTTGCGGCGGATCCAATTGTTCAATATATGACGAAAACTGAACTTCAAAAATCAATAGATAAGACCAAGAAAGACATGGTCAATGCAGCCAAAGACATGGATTTCCTTCTTGCAGCTAAACTCAGAGATGAGATGTTTGCGTTGGAGAAGATATTGGAGGAGAGGTTTGGATGATGGACGGTCAAAATCGAAAAGACATTTACCCCGGCCTTGAGGTCGATATCATCCTTAAGAAGGATCAAAGAACCGGAAAAAGAACCAGAGGTATAGTTCAAAGCCTGCTGACAAGCTCGGCATTTCATTCAAGGGGCATTAAGGTCAGGCTTGAGGATGGTCAGGTTGGAAGGGTAGTGGAATGCTGGAAAGAAGACTTATAACGAACCACGTATAACGTAAAACTTCTTCATAACTTTTACAATACGATGAAACATATTAAAGCAGATATCGTCTATATTTGAGAACTACATAGTTTATACCATGCCTTTATTAAAAATATTATTCATCATTATATGCGTTTTATGGCTGCTTAGAGTAGTGGTCAGGCTATTATTGCCAATATTTTTTCAGAAGATGGTGGCAAAAGCTCAGAACCAGGCAAATCAAAGATATCAGCAACGTAATAACCCCGCTCCTGAGGGCCGCATCACAGTTGATTACATGCCTCCTAAAGAAAAAAGCCGTGGTGAAAGTGCGGGTGATTTTGTTGACTACGAGGAGGTTAAATAGTTCTTATCCAATAGATTCACAGCTTCGCAGGAATAGTTGGTAAACCCACTAGACTGTTAATCTCCAGAGGACGCGAGCTTCGCCGCGTCTGCAGAAGATCCCCGAATAAATCGGGGAAGAGCCACCGCAATCACGAGGCAAAATATCGACAAGCAGATTATTAATTTCAATAAACATTTAATACAAGCCTTGCAGGTTTAAGCTTTTTTCTATTTTTGGCGTTCAACTAATTCAAATAGAATGAATAACTGGTTTAAACGCAATGGCATTCACCTCGCCATCATTGGAATATTTATCGCAATATGTTTCGTGTATTTCAGTCCGGCATTGCAGGGAAAAGCCTTATTTCAAAGCGATGTTATTCAGGCTCAGGGCATGCAGAAAGAGATCATGGACTTCAAGGCCAAGGATGGCAAGGGGCCTCTGTGGACAAATTCTATGTTTGGTGGAATGCCTTCATACCAGATCTGGGTTCAATATCCGAATAACATAACTACCCATATAATTTCGTTCTTCAAAGTTGTTTTCCCAAATCCTATTGATACGGTCCTGCTTTATTTGTTGGGTGCATATTTTTTGTTCTGTGTACTAAGAATGAATCCATGGCTTGCTGCCGCAGGTGCGATAGCATTTGCTTTTTCATCTTATAATTTCCAGATCATTGATGCCGGTCATAGTAATAAAGCGATTGCAATCGCATTCTTTGCGCCTATACTAGCTGGAATAATCATGACTTTCCGGAGGCAATACCTGGTCGGTGCTGCTGTCACTGCATTGTTTCTTGCCATTGAAATCAGGACCAATCACATCCAGATGACTTATTACCTCTTTCTAGCACTTCTTATCCTGGTTGGGATTGAGTTATTCCATGCCATCAAGGCTAAAACCACAAAAGAATTTATTAAATCTTTCGGTTATCTGGCTGCGGCTGCCCTACTGGCGGTTGCTGTAAATGCCGGCGCCTTGTGGACCAGTTATGAATACGCAAAAGAATCAACACGCGGCAAATCGAATTTAACTACTGACAAATCAGAGCCTAATAACGGTCTCGACCGGGATTACGCCTACGCCTGGAGCCAGGGTGTTGGCGAGACTCTTACTTTCCTCGTGCCAAATGCGTATGGAGGTGCTTCAGGAGTTGCTGATTTAGATGCCGACTCCGAAGTTGCAAAAGCATTGACCGCCAAAGGAGTGCCGGCTGAACAGGTTTTACCTGCTATGCAGCAACTTTATCAAATGGGTTTATCTACATACTGGGGTGATAAACAATTCACTTCCGGACCATGGTATTTTGGGGCAATCATTTGTTTCCTTTTCGTATTAGGTTTGTTTATTATCAAAACCAGATTTAAGTGGTGGATCGTAAGCGCAACTTTTTTATGTTTACTCCTTTCTTTCGGAAGACATTTACCCTTCCTGTCCGATCTTTTCTTCAACTACTTTCCGCTTTACAATAAATTCAGAGCGGTTGAGTCCATCTTAGTCATAGCCGCGCTGTTAATTCCAGTGTTAGCTATCCTTGCTGTTAAGGAAGTTGCCTTTCACACAGAAGATCCAAAGCAGCTAAAAAAGCACCTTCTATATTCGCTATATATTACGGGTGGCCTGCTGCTGATATTAATCGCAGTTCCATCAGTGTTACTGGATTTTAGATCTGCAAATCATAGCCAATTTATTGAACAACTTAGCCAGGCAACTAACGGCGACAGGCCATTTGCCGAGAGCATTGCAAACGCCCTGATTCAGGATAGGATTAGCCTCGCACGTATGGATGCATTCCGTTCCCTGTTTTTTGTATTACTTGGCGCTGGATTTATTTGGGCCCTGATAGTTAAGAAACTTAACCCCCAGATAGTCTTTATTCTTCTGGCAGCGGTGATTCTGGCGGATATGTGGAATATCGATCGAAGATATCTTAACAATGATAAATTTGTGGAGGACAACGTTCTTGCACAGCAGTTTCAGCCCAGAGATGTAGATCAGATGATCATGCGCGATCCTTCGTATTTCCGGGTATTTGACCTTAGTGCAGGCAGCCCTTTTCTAAGTTCTACCCCTTCTTATTTTCATAAGAGCCTTGGCGGATACCATGCCGCCAAACTAAAGCGATATCAGGAATTGCTCGACAAGCAATTTAACGGTTCGATAAATGAGGATGTTCTCGACATGCTAAACACCAAGTATGTTATTACCGCTGATGAAACAGGACAAAAACAAACCATACAAAATCGCGCCAGTGCTGCGGGTAATGCCTGGTTCGTACCGAATGTTACTTTCGTAAAAAATGCTGACGAGGAAATGGCTGCAATTAACAGCTTCGATCCCCGGAAGGTAATGGTAGTATCAGAAGAGTTTAAGTCCCTGATTGATTCGAGCAGGATTGGCTATACTCCTGGTAGCTTTATCCGGCTTACCAATTACCATCCGGACGTAATGACTTATGAATACTCGACCGGCAAAGATGCCCTGGCGGTATTCTCAGAAATTTATTATAAATCAGGCTGGAACGCTTATGTAGATGGTGAAAAGATTCCTTACTTCCGGGCTAATTACGTTTTAAGAGCCGCCCAATTACCGGGAGGTAATCATAAACTGGAATTTAGATTTGAACCGGCGTCATATTATACTGGTGAAATCATCTCTCTAATTGCATCAATCATACTGGTCTTATCGCTTGCTTACGCGATATATTTAGAGTTTAAAAAAAGAGAGCCTGAACCTAAGGTATCTGTAAAGTAATCCACAAGGAGGTTTGGCTAACAGTCAAACCTCTTTTTGTGTTAATTCCAGACGAAGCATTAATCGTTGGTCCTACGATGCTTCAAAAAGTAGTAGCCTAATTTTCCGGCAATCATAATATGATGAAACAGGTTAGGAACTAATCCGTAGTGCTTGGAAAAAATGTGGAAACGCTCGATAAGGCTCTGCCGGTGGCGCTTCTTTGACATTCCACCAACCAGGTATTTAGCCACATACATCCGTGTATTAACTATTTTCCTGGCTTTTTTTGCTGCGTTCAGGATCCAATCGATATCTGAACTAAGTTTATAATTCAGATCATAAGGTCCGGTAATTGCCTTTCGTATGTAAATAGCCTGATGGCTGATGCTCATTCCATATTTAAAGTCATTCCAGGTAAAATTTTCAGGAGCTTTATGTCTTCTTTGTCCGAGGCTTTTCCAGCTTTCATCGAACATTTCGGTTTCCCCATAATATATATCTGCGTCCGGATGGCTTGCAAAAACCTTTTCAACAGTGTCGGCAGCGTAAATCTCATCACCGGAATTCATGAATAAAACATAATCACCTGTTGCTTCACGCAGCCCTTTATTCATTGCGTCATAAATTCCTGCATCTTTTTCTGATATCAGGCGGCTTAGCCTGGATTCGTACGATGTAAGGATATCGAGTGTACCGTCTGTGGATGCACCATCAACAATGATGTACTCAATGCTTGGGTATGTTTGATTCAGAACCGATAATATTGTGCGCTCTATATCAGACACATTATTATAAACGATCGTAATTACACTTAGCTTAGGCTGAAATATGCTCATTTAATAGGGTCTTATAAAGTCGAATATGCTGCTCTGCAACTCTTTCCCCGGAAAAATTCTCCATGACGGAATTTCTCGCATTAGACCGCAGCAATTCTCTTTCTGATTGTTTAAATACCCAGCTTATTCCTGCGGCAAGATCCGCTGACGAACGATACTCCGCCAGATAACCATTAACCTGATGTTGAACCATGTCCGGAATACCGCCTGTGGTAAATCCAACAACAGGCGTCCCGCAGGCAAGGCTTTCCATCACAGTATAAGGGAGATTGTCTTCAAGGGACGGAGCCATAAACACATCGGCAGCACTATAACATATTGCCAGTTGCTCTTCTTCGGAAATTGTTCCCAGAAAAGTAGTCTTTACAGGGAAGTCTGGCATATCCTTCGTATCGCGGTTTCCAAATATAATCAGTTCGACTTTTTCAAGTTCGATGTGGTGCTCCCGGGCAAATATCTCCAGTGCTTCGATTAGGTACGACGTTCCTTTATGCAGGTCTTTACGAGATGGCATAAAGCCGCTCATCAAAATAAATTTGTCGGGTGCAATTCCCAGCTTCTCCCGCGACTCTGTTCGGGAACGGGGTTTGAAAATCTCCGTGTCGAGAGTATTAGGGATATTTATAATATGCTTAGACTTTAGCATTTTGCTTTCCAACACAGAATTTGCCATCCATCTGCTTGGCGCAACTATGGTAAAATCAACGTCCCCATAAGCAGTGCTTTTCTTCTTCCAAATACGGTGCGATAGGTCGCTGGGATTGGAGTTTTTTAATACCGGGCAGTTACCGCATTCGACTTGATAGTGATTACAAGTGTATCGTACATGGCAGCCGCCTGTAAAAGCATTGCTATCGTGAAAAGTCCAAACTAACGGCTTATTCAATTTAACGAGTTTGGCCACATCAGCGGGCCTCAAAAACGCATGATTGATCCAGTGGATGTGAATGATGTCGGTATTACTTAGCAACTGATTCTTCGATAAATTTTTACCCCATAAAGGAATCGAAAAAGGTATTGGCAAGCGTTTAACAAACAGCTTATTCAGAAAACGTTCTGATATAATCCCAGCCGCGGTAAGCCATTTAGTAAAAAAGCCGTTAGAAAGATTATGAACCTCTGGATTGCTATTAAAAAGAAAATTTACTGCAACTTCTGAATCTATTCCCTGCTTTTGTAGTGCCCTGCTTAAACGAAGGCATGCTTTGCCAGCACCTCCGTTTCCTGCATACGTATTTAAATGAAGTATCTTCACGAGGATCAAAAATACAAAAATAAAGCGCCTTGTTTTTGTGTCACGACAGCTTATTCCGTTCTATATTTTCTCCTTCAGATATCTGACAATGCGCTGGATCAAACTACCTTTACGATGTTTCAGAAAATATTTGATGCCGTGATATGCCTCTTCGTGCTCACTGATTTCAGTTGGGAATTCACTAACAGCTTTATTGCTTATCTCTACATCGTAAATATTATTCTTTCCTGAATGAATGCCGGAACCGTCATGTCCAATGTTGTTAATCAAAGAGGACGAGGGATTGAGAGTTAGTCCGCCTTGCAAAAAAATAGAAGCATACCAACGGATTGCCCAGGAGTTATTTTGCCCTCTTTTGAATTCCCTAATTTGCTTCCAGAAATTCATATTCCCTTCAATAGAAAACTGGTAACGCTTTTTAGCGTCGAATTGCTCGATGATCTTATCAATATTTGGCTCAAAATGCTCCCAGGCCCGAGCCCAGGTGGCCCAACCCCAGCTAGAGGCTGCCCTGTAAAAGAAGGTCTGCGGCAGACCCGCATTTTTTAGCGGGTACATGTACGCCCCAATATGCATCACTTTTCCCTCTTTTTCATACCGCCTGAGTCCATCATTAAAATATTGAAGAGTATATCGTGAACTAATTAGGTCATCCTCAAAAACAATGACCTTCCCATATTTTGAAGTCAACATAGTAACGCCGTCGATGATGGAATTGGCCAGGCCAAAATTGGTATCTCGATGTACTACCTGTACGGATTTAAATCCATCCACTGCGCTGATGAGGTCACGTACTTCATCCACTTTCGCAATCTGCCGGTCGTCCTTTGCAGCATCAGAGAAAATAAAGAGGCGTGACTCATTAGCAAGAAAATTTTCTTTCAAAAATTTAAGAGTGCGCCTCGTGTGTTCAGGTCGATTATAGACAAACAGGGCAATGGGTGCAAGGTGTTGCATAAGGATAATAATCAACCGATAGTAAAGTGTAAAGATACTATCGGTTGGTTAAAAACTATTTCTCATCAACAATAGGCGTCATCTTTGGCACCAGCAAACGGAACATCACAAACCAGGCAGTCAAATAAGCGAGGCCACAAATGAAAAACATAATATAATACCCTGTTTGGATATGCCCAAGGGCTTTGTAATGATCAAAGAGTTTGCCTGCCAATTTAGCAATCGCCATTCCTCCCAGTCCTCCTGCCATACCTCCCATACCAATAACAGAACCTATAGAACTTTTAGGAAACATATCAGAAACAGTGGTGAAAATATTAGCTGACCAGGCCTGGTGCGCGGACGCAGCAATCCCAATAATAATAACCGCATACCACATGTTTACCGATCCAGCCTGTTGTGAAAATATAACCATTAAGGGAAACAATGCATAAATGAACATGGAAGTTTTACGTGCCCGGACAATTGACCATCCTTTACTTTTCACAAACCACATAGGTAACCAGCCTCCAAGGATACTACCGAAACAGGTCATTGTGTAAACCACAACGATAGGGAAAGTAACCTCCATCCCTTCAAGGCCATATTCAGATATCAGGAACGCAGGCAGCCAGAACAGGAAAAACCACCAAATACCATCCGTCAGAAATTTTCCTAGAATAAAAGACCATGTTTGTTTATAGGTAAGCAGTTTAAGCCATGGGATTTTAGGGCTCTCTTCTCCTTTTTCTTGTTCTGGTTCGACATCGCTATGGATATAATCGAATTCGGCTTTCGACAACTTCTTATGCTTGGACGGAATTTCATACATGGCAAACCATAAGATCAACCAAATCAGCCCCACTGCTCCGGTGGCTATAAAAGCCATTTGCCAGCTGTAAGTTATCGCCAACCAGGGTACTGCAATGGGTGCCAGTATTGCTCCGATGTTAGTACCTGAATTAAAAATGCCCGTAGCAAGAGCCCTCTCTTTTTTAGGAAACCACTCCGCAACTGTCTTGATCGCTGCTGGAAAATTTCCAGCCTCAGAAACTCCCAGCAGTGCTCTGTATGCTGCGAAACTAAACGTACTATTAGCAAATGCGTGGAGTATTGCTGCTATACTCCATAATATTAAGGAGAAGGCATAACCTAATTTGGTACCTATCTTGTCGATAATCCGCCCCACCCCGAGCATGCCTATCGCATAAGCGAGAGTAAAGGCAATAACGATGTTAGAATAATCAGACTCTGACCAGTTAAACTCTTTCTCAAGTATTGGCTTAAGTAAACTGATAACTTGCCTGTCAAGATAATTGATAGTGGTTGCAAAAAACACCAAAAAGCAGATTGTCCATCTGAAGTTTCCGACCTTAGTATTAGTATCTTCCATGTAAAAAAATTTGCTGTTTATTTTAGAAAATTATATTTGATAAATACTCCGAAGCACTTATTTAAACTCCGCTGTTTACAAAAAAACCGCCATCAACATTTATAACAGTTCCGGTTACAAACTCAGAAGCGTCACTCAAAAGCCATACAAGAGCGCCAATCAATTCATCAGTATGGCCGAATCTTTTGAATGGCGTTTGTTTCAACACTAAATTTCCTCTTTCTGTGTATGTGCCGTCTGGATTTGTAAGCAGGGCCCTGTTTTGCTCCGTTAAAAAAAACCCCGGGGCAATAGCATTCATCCTGAGTTTATCGCCGTGACGATTGGCCATTTCAACAGCAAACCACTGCGTGTAACAATCAATTGCCGCTTTGCCCATGCTATATCCCAATACACGCGTAATAACCCGCTTCGAGCTCATTGATGAGATATTAACAATCGAACCCCTTGCGCTATTCTTAACCATAGCTTCGCCCAATACCTGTGTGGGAATTATAGTCCCCCATAAGTTAAGATCGACTGCTTTTCGCATACCGTCCATATTCATGCTGAAAATATCATGCTCCTTAAGAACGACAGCTTCAGGAATATTACCGCCTGCAGCATTTACCAAGCCATCTATTTTACCAAAATGATCTAGAACTCTATTCTTAGCATCATTCAGGCTTTTTTCATCGAGAACATCGGCAACCAATGCTATCGCCCTTCCACCGTCCTTGTTAACTTTGTCGGCTCGCTCATTGGCAACCTTTTCATTTCTGCCCAAAATCCCTACAGCAGCTCCGGCTTCGGTTAGTCCTTTTATAAATGACTGGCCGATAATTCCTGTTCCGCCTGTAACTACGATAACTTTTCCATCTAATGAAAACCTGTTCTGCATTGCTTCTTAATTAAATTGTAATACGTTTTTAAGCCACTGTTCAGCAAGAATTGGCCACTGTTCAGCAGCATTATTTCCTTTTCTCAGTCCGTAACCATGTCCGCCCTTAGGATAAATATGGAATTCAAATGGAAGGTTAAGTTCACGCAAAGCGCCCGCGAGGGGGAGTGGTAAATCATTCTGGTCGTCTGCGGTGAAAAATATAAACAGAGGCGGTATATCCTTTGTCACTTTTATTTCAGGATTGAGCTCCTGTTTCTTAGCACCATTTGCTGTATATGCAGGATAAATAAGAACTGCAAAATCGGGCCTTGCGGAGACCTTATCAGATTTGTCGACTGGCGAATAGGTTTGTTCTGTAAAGCTTGTTGCCGCCATCAATGATAAATGCCCGCCTGCTGAAAAACCCAGCAATCCAATTTTATCTTTGCTAAGCGACCAATCCGATGCTCTCTCGCGCACAAGGCGAATAGCCCGCTGAGCGTCCTGTAAAGCACCTTCCCTTTTCTGAGGTGTTCTATATTCCAGGACAAATACGGTGTATCCTTTATCTGCGAAATATGCCGCCACCTCATCACCCTCAAGGTTTATAGCAAGAATTCTATATCCGCCACCGGGGCAGACAATAATGCCAGCGCCGTTTGATTTCCCAGTGGGACGATATACTGTTAATTGAGGATCAGTAATGTTGGTGATTCTCTTCACGTTTTTGCTCGTATCAGCAAAAAGTTCGGCAGGATGTTTAGCCCCGGTCTCACCAGGTACTTTTCCTGGCCATAGCTTAATGACCTCCTTCTGTTGGGCAAAAGTGTTTATTGTCATCAGGCAGCAAAATAATATTAATAAAAAAAGCCTCATAAAGGTGATTACCGGGTTATTGCTGCTATTTAAACCTACTGCATTTATTTATGTACACCGATAAATAAATATAGACTAATCTCATGGTAAATTAACTTTATCTTGCTTTAAAAAATGGTAGTGAGCTGCAAAAACTTTCTTTAATGCAAAACTTAGAACAGACATTTCGCTGGTTTGGGCCAGATGATGAAGTGACATTAGCCGACATCAGACAAACTGGTGCAAGCGGAATAGTTACCGCTCTGCATCACATCCCTTGCGGGGAGGAATGGACATCCTCCGAGATCGCGAAAAGGCAAAAAATTATACGGGCAGCAGGCCTGAATTGGTCGGTCGTGGAAAGTGTAAATATCCATGAAACTATTAAAACGGGTGAGCCGGACCGGGACCATTACATTGAGAAGTATGCGAATTCACTAAAAAATCTAGCCCGCGAGGGTTTAAAAACAGTGTGTTATAATTTCATGCCCGTATTGGATTGGACGCGCACCCATCTTGATTTCAAGCTTCCAAATCAAGCAAGTGCGTTAAGATATGATGCATCCGCCCTAGCAGCCTTTGAATTATATATCCTGGAAAGAGGATCTGCGTTCGATGAGTATTCGCTGGAACAGCAAAAAGCCGCGAAACGTTATCTGGACAAACTTTCCCTCGATGAAATAAAGCTGGTTACCAATGTAATCATGGCAGGACTCCCCGGCACCGATGAGGTTTTTACTCTTGAGGAGTTTCGGGAACATCTAAAAAGGTATGCCGGAGTTGACGCAGCAAAACTTAAACAGAATTTAGCATATTTCCTTCGGACGATCATCCCTGTTGCTGAGGAGGCTGGTATAAAAATGTGCATTCACCCTGATGATCCGCCTTTTCCAATCTTGGGGCTGCCACGAGTGGTTTCTACTGAAGATGATTTAAAAGATGTTATCAGTTTTGCGCCTTCTCCGAATAATGGCATCACGCTCTGTACCGGATCTCTCGGTGCCCGGCCTGATAATGATATACCTGGAATAGTTGAGAGGCTCGGCGGCCATATACATTTTCTTCATTTACGTAATGTCCGGCGTGAAGCAGACGGAAGTTTCTATGAGGCTGAACATCTAAACGGCAGTACGGATATGTATGCGGTGATGAAGAATGTTATATTGGAGCAGCAAAAGCGACTCCAAAAAGGCAGGAATGATATCGCCATTCCTATGCGTCCGGATCATGGTCACAGAATTCTTGACGACTTTAAAAGGAATACTTATCCAGGATATTCGATAATCGGTCGTCTGAAAGGCCTGGCAGAACTTCGGGGACTAGAAATGGGTATTAAGAAGTCACTTATGTAATTTACTAACCTAATAAAGACCGCACACCCTCACATCTTCCGAGTTAACGTGTGTACCCAAAAGGTAATCTTGCTACACTTCCGAACAGCTCGATCCCTGGTTCAGTGCTTTCTTATTGAGCGCCTTTCTTCGCTATTTCAAGCGCCTGAATAGTCGTATAATACTTTGCTATCATATTGGGTACTTCCCAGGCAGGAAGGTTCTTTTTTTTCAGATACTCCAAAAACTTTTCAGTTACTCTTGCAAAATGTGCTTCGTGACCTTCTTTGTATTTGTCGGGGACGATAACTTCCCACCCCTCAGCCAACTTTCTCAATTCGACCCCCGGGAATTTCTTTTGAACATCCTTGAGTTTGGCGGCCAGCTGAGTGCCGTATTCGCTGGTCTCAGCACCGGCCGGCTCAATATATAAGGCTGGCTTATACTGCTGATCTGGTCCCTGTCGGATAATCAGATTTGCACGACTGCCCCGCATGATTGAATAATGAGTATCACCAGCACCTTCAGGGGCCTTGTAGACCCATTTCACAGAAACTTTAGCGTGCACATCGCGAATTTTGTAATCGAATTCACCATTAGAAAAAACGTTCAAAATGCTATCCTTTGTAACATACTTTTCTAGATAGTCCGGAAATTGATCCACTTTGGTGATCGCTTTAAACTGAGCCAGGCTAAGACCAGTCTCCGATCTTTGAGCTCGCTTAACTTCAATATCTTTCTTATAATCGATGATCTGATCTGGAAAGCATTCCCACTGAATCAAATCGACTAAATGGGTTGTTACATCAACTATTCCTTCACCCTCCTGAGCCACATCGAAAAACCATGCCGGGCGGGTCAAAACACTACCCGAGACATATTTATAGAAATGATGCACGCTCTCTTTTGTCACTGCCGGGTTTTCAAGAGAACCTTTTTCAAGTGTTCCGAATACTTCCGGGATAAGTGAAAACTCTTTTTGAAGCATCGTCGTAATCTCAAATCGTTCCGTCATGATATCATATAGAAGCAACTTCTTATTTTCTGCGACCGCGAAAGCTTCGATTAATTCTTCAAAGCTTTTAGCATCGATGGCCATCGGCTTATCGGCATAAACGTTGAAGCCGGCATCGATCGATCTTTTGATATAGCTGGTCTTTTTAAGATTATTCCCGGCAAGCATCACGACGTTACCTTTTTTTTCAGATAACATTTTCTCAAGGAAGTCATCTCCCAAGTATACTTCCTGCTTCCAGTTTGTAGGCTCTTCCGCGCGTGTATTATAAGACTCTATCTTTTCAAGATGAAGCTGAACATCTGACCCTTCAGGCGCATATACATGAACCACAGAATCGACATCGGCATATGTAGATTTTTGCACCAGGGCCGAATGGAAGTGCCCCGGATCAAGTGTAATTAATTTTACTTTCTTATCGTCCCTGATGCTCATATCAGTTGTGCTGGTGCATCCTGCGAATGCTGTTATTGACATCAGGATAAAAAAAGTACTCCTCATATCAGCTGTTCTTTTTAGAAATATAATTTGTGCCGTAAGGGTATCTCTGGGGTCTTGACAAAAGTTTATTCGCTTCGGCGTTGTCCTTGAAAATTTCCTTTTTAGGATCCCAGTACAATTTACCCGGAACTTTCATTGCAATGTGAGCAACGAGACAGGCACTGCATGACCGGTGGGCAACTTCCACGGGACTGATAGTCTGTTTTTTACTCTGAATACAATCGAGCCAATTGCCATGCTGTTCAGGACTTTCATACAATCTTGTTTCACGGGGTCCAATTTCAGACGTAAGCAGGGCTGGGTTACTTGCCTGAAAAGCCTTGTTTTGTTCTTGTGGGGATGTCGGGTCTGACGATGTAACGGCTCCATCGCCCCTCGAAACAAATATCCATCCGTCTGTACCTTCAAAGCGAATTCCATTAGGATTTTTACTGCTCATCAACATGTTCACCCCGTTCGCATATTTAGCACTAACTTCATAATTCCCATGTACATTCCACAAACCAGATTTAGGGAATTCAGCGGTAGCTTCAAGTTCGATCGGACCGGT
>NZ_JBASJU010000183.1:0-7649 GCF_049655485.1 Daejeonella sp. | reverse complement strand
TTGACTAATAGCATTTCACCTTCAGCAAAATTGAATTCAGGAAACTCTTTTGGGGTATTTTCGTTCATCAGATCACTTGAAGATCTTGGCCGGAGAGAAGTAATATTAGAAGAATACCACCTACAACGATCCTGTACCAACCAAACAGCCGAAATCCGCGCGTTTGAAGAAAGCTTATAAAATATTTTATGGCGAGCATCGCTACGATAAATGCCACTACATTTCCGATAATTAACAACTGGACTTCTTCTCCGCTGATAACGTAGCCATCCTTATAGAAGTCGTAAAGCTTTTTTGCGGTTGCACCAAACATGGTTGGGACTGCAAGAAAGAACGAAAACTCAGCGGCCGCTTTCCGCGTTAAATTTTGGGACATTCCTCCAACAATTGTTGCTGCTGATCTGGAGGTCCCGGGGATCATAGACAAGCATTGAAATAATCCAATTTTAAAAGCTGTGGAATAGGTGATCTGATTTGAATCGTCCATCGTCCCATTTTTAAACCATTTGTCTACGAACAGAAGGATTATACCGCCGATGAGGAGCGCAATGGCAACAGTAAGCGGGCTCTCAAGAAGCTGGTCTATTTTATCGCTCAAAAGCATCCCGAAAAATACAGCCGGAATAAAAGCGACTAAAAGCTTGAAATAAAAGTCGAGTGATTGGAAAAAGCGTTTAAAATAGAGAACAATAACGGAGAGTATGGCTCCGAGTTGTATAGCCACGGTAAACAGCTTCACGAAGTTCTCAGACTGAATGCCCATCAAAGATGAACCAAGTATCATATGCCCGGTCGAGGAAACCGGTAAAAACTCAGTCAGGCCCTCGATAATTGCCAGAATGATGGCCTGAAGAATAGTCATTAATTATGGTTAGCCGGTTTTTTCAGAATGGCGATAAATCCAATGGCGAAGCCGATCAGTACAATGATCGGAGCGAGAACGATTTTGCTCGAACTGTAGATATCTGTATCGCCTGCCATTATAATAAAGCCCAAAATCACTACAATAATGCCGACAATCATCAGCATATAATTACTTTTTTGGAACACAAAAGGTTCCTGAATGTTTTCCTTTACCGGAGTTTTTTTCTGTGCCATTATCTATAAAGGTCATGTATTTTTAAACGAAGAAATTTACTTACCGCGAAATAGGTGCTCAGGCCTGAAATGAGAATCCCGATTCCAATAACCCCTAAAAACACGATACCAAATTCGAACCAGTTCCGTAAGATGATCAATTCAGGCACCTGTTGCTGGGCGAAATATAAAGTGAGCAGCAGCAGTATAATCGCGATTAATCCTGCAAGCAGTCCGTGAAGAATACCATATGCTAAAAAAGGTTTGCGGATAAAACCACGCGTAGCACCAACTAGTTGCATACTTTTGATCAGGAAACGCTGGGAATAAATTGCCAGGCGGATGGTATTATTTATAAGTGCAACTGCGATGATCAATAATATGCCAGCAAAAGCGAGAATAACCAGGCCAATGCCTCGGATATTCTGATTTACCATATCGATCAGCGATTTCTGATAAATTACTTCTTTAACCAACGGGTTTTTGTTCAGCTGTGCAGTGAAGGTTTGGATACTGGCATTATTAGCATAATCAGCCTTCATATAAACATCAATGGAAGATAATAATGGGTTATACCCTAAAAACTCTACGAAATCCTCACCCAGATCTTTAGTAAGGTTCCTTGCAGCAAGTTCTTTGCTTACATATTCGGTTTTTAAAACAACAGGATTGGCATCGAGCTGTTTTTGGAGAGCGGTGATGTCTACCTCTTTAGCGCCCTCGTTGACGATGATGTTAAGCACAATATTCTCTTTGACATAGTTGGATAAGTTTTTTGCATGAACCAGAATTAGCCCCAATAGCCCGGTCATTAACAAGACCAGCGCAATGCTAATCACGGTTGACACATAAATTGTTTTCGTTTTTTTGGCCGAGGTGCTTCCTTCAAATTCTTCCATAAGCAAAGATTATATCCGCGAAAATAAAGATTTCACTTTATAAACGTAGTAATATGAATGTTAATATGGTGTTAAAATTTGTTTTAGTATTTTCGCACCTTATTTTAATAGCATGGATTATCAATTCAGAGATATAGAGAAAAGGTGGCAGAAATTCTGGGCCGACAACCAGACATTTAAAGTCGACAACAATTCCGCCAAACCCAAGTATTATGTCCTGGATATGTTTCCTTATCCATCAGGTGCCGGCTTACATGTTGGCCATCCCCTGGGTTACATCGCATCAGATATATTTTCCCGTTATAAACGGTTGAAAGGATTTAATGTATTGCATCCCATGGGATATGATTCTTTTGGACTTCCTGCCGAGCAATACGCTATTCAGACTGGACAACATCCGGCAATTACTACTGAAACCAACATTAACAGATATCGCGAGCAGCTTGATAACCTGGGTTTTTCTTTTGACTGGAGCCGCGAGGTAAGAACCAGTGATCCCGGATATTATAAGTGGACCCAATGGATATTCATGCTTTTGTTCAACTCCTGGTACAATTTAGAGTCCGACATGGCCGAAAGTATTGAAACCTTAATAAGCAAACTTGAAGAATCGGGAAGCGCTGGAATTAAGGCCGTTTGTGATGAGGATATTAGCTTGCTTACTGCTGAGGAATGGAAAAATAAATCGAACGAAGAAAAGCAGATAGAGTTATTAAAATATCGCCTGACTTATCTTCGGGAAAGCACTGTGAACTGGTGCCCTGCACTGGGAACTGTCCTGGCTAACGATGAAGTTAAGGATGGTTTTTCTGAGCGAGGGGGATATCCTGTTGAACAGAAAAAAATGATGCAATGGAGCATGCGTATTACAGCTTATGCTGATCGTTTATTGCAGGGACTTGATACTATCGACTGGCCTGAACCGCTAAAAGAGATGCAGCGGAACTGGATCGGAAAAAGCGTTGGTGCCCTGGTAAGCTTTCCTCTTGAGGGCCGCGAAGGCACCATCGATGTGTTCACCACACGTGTCGACACGATTTATGGTGCGACCTTCCTGGTTCTTGCACCTGAGCATGAACTTGTTGAATCCTTAACAACAAGCGACAAAAAAGAAGAGATAGCCAATTACATAGGTCAGACGAAGAAAAAGAGTGAGCTCGATCGTATGGCCGATACAAAAACAGTTTCAGGGGCATTTACGGGAGGTTATGCACTTCACCCTATAAGTGGAGAGCGGATTCCTGTTTGGATTGCCGATTACGTTCTGGCCGGTTATGGAACCGGTGCGGTTATGGCTGTTCCGTCGGGAGATCAGCGCGATTGGTTATTTGCAACTAAATTTAACCTGCCGATAGTAGCTATTTCCGACGCACAGGTTGACCTTGAAAAACAGGCAGATCCAACCAAGGAAGGAAAATATATCAATTCCGAACTGATCAATGGCCTGGATTATAAATCAGCAACAGCTGCCTTAATCAATAAACTGGAAGAGCTGGGTGCTGGCAAAGCAAAAGTTAATTACCGTTTGCGGGATGCGATATTCGGTCGCCAGCGTTACTGGGGTGAACCTGTACCTGTATATTTTAAAGACGGCCTTCCACATCTTATTGAAGTTTCAGAATTGCCTCTTGTACTTCCAGACGTTGATAAATATCTTCCAACGGAGAGCGGCGAGCCTCCTTTAGGCCGTGCTGAAAACTGGAAATATCATAACAAACTCGACTATGAGTTGAGTACCATGCCAGGATGGGCGGGCTCAAGCTGGTATTGGTTCCGTTATATGGACGCCAGGAATGAAGGGGAATTTGCATCTAAAGACGCCATTTCCTATTGGAAAGATGTGGATCTTTATATAGGCGGCTCGGAACATGCAACCGGCCACTTATTATACAGCCGTTTCTGGAATAAGTTTCTTAAGGATCTCGGCTTCGTTACTGAAGAGGAACCTTTCAAGAAACTGATTAACCAGGGAATGATCCAGGGAAGATCCAATTTCGTTTATCGTTTGATAGATGAAGAGGGGAAAGGAACCAATACCTTTGTTTCCGCAGGATTAAAGTCAGAATATAAGACTTCAGCAATGCATGTTGATGTAAACATCGTTGAAAACGAAATACTGGATATCACGAGGTTTAAATCCTTCAGACCTGAATTTGAAAATGCTGAATTCATTCTTGAAAATGGGAAGTATATCTGTGGTGTAGAAATTGAAAAGATGTCGAAGTCTAAGTTCAATGTGGTTAATCCTGATGAACTAGCTGAGCGTTATGGTGCAGACACCCTGCGCATGTACGAGATGTTCCTGGGCCCTTTAGAACAAAGCAAACCCTGGAATACCAATGGAATCGAAGGCGTATTCAAATTCCTGCGTAAATTCTGGAAGCTTTTCCATGACGATGAATTCAATTTCATGGTATCTGATGAAGAACCATCGAAAGCAGAATACAAAGCTTTGCATAAGATCATAAGGAAAGTAGAAGAGGATATTGAGCGCTTTTCATTCAATACCTCTGTCTCCAGTTTTATGATCTGTGTAAATGAACTCACCGACCTTAAGTGCAACAAAAGAGAAATCCTCCAGGACCTGGTTATCGTTCTTCAGCCTTATGCGCCACACATCACGGAAGAGTTGTGGACACTATTGGGGAATGAAGCCGGGAAGATCTCTGAAGCCAATTATCCTGTATTTAACCCCGAATATTTAGTAGAAAACGAATTCTCTTATCCTGTTTCGATCAACGGTAAAACACGTTTAAACCTAAATTTGTCACTGAGCCTCACCCAAGCCGAAATTGAAGAATTAATTTTGGAGAGCAACGACGTGCAGAAATATTTGGAAGGTAAAAATCCTAAAAAGATAATATTCGTGAAAGGTAAGATAATTAACGTTGTAGTTTAATTTTCAAGTATTTAATCCCGTATTTCGATATCATTTCTTGTCGGAAGCAAACCCGCTTAAAATCTAGTTAAGTATCTGCAATGTTGTGCACAGAGGTGTAACAATCGCTTATTTGCTGCGACTAATAAAACAAAAAATCAATCATAATGAAACGTATTTTACTAGCAATACTCTTTATATCCACCCTTGGTACAGCCTCTGCTCAAGGCTTGGGAGCCCCAGCTGCGGCCACTGTTACCGGCCGAATAAGCGGGACGATCCTGGACTCAGTTTCCCGGCAGCCCATTGATTATGCCACTATAGCTCTGAGCCGCGCAGGGACAACAAGATCTACAAACGGCGCGCTGACAGATGACAAAGGATCATTTAAAATTGAGAATATATCTGCAGGTGTATACCGTCTCACGATCGCCTTTTTGGGATACAAAACCAAAATCATCGACTCAGTAACGACAACCGCCGCAAAACCTGGCCTGAATGTTGGCCGGATATTTCTTGCACCCAATTCGAAGGCACTTGGGGAAGTAGTTGTAACCGGTACAACTCCCATCATTGAAAATAAGATCGACAAACTTGTATACAATGCCGAGCAGGATGTAGCTATTGCGGGAGGAAATGCGACAGATGTATTGCGTAAAGTTCCTCTTCTTTCTGTGGATTTTGAAGGGAACGTTTCCTTAAGGGGAAGCCAGAATGTTAGGGTTCTTATTAATGGTAAGCCATCCGGATCTATGGCTAATAATATGGCAGATGCATTAAAAGCGATTCCCGCTGATCAGATAAAAAATGTGGAGGTAATTACATCCCCATCGGCTAAATATGATGCTGAGGGTACTTCAGGTATAATAAATATTATCACTAAAAAGAACAACCTTGCTGGTGTGAGTGGCTCTGTAAATACGGGTGTGGGCACGCGTCAGAATAGCGGAAACGTTAATCTAAATGCTAAAACCGGTCGCTTAGCAGTTACTGCAAATGGCGGCGGATTTTATTCATGGCCACAAACAAGCACCATTTCCTTCAATCGGGCGAGCAACAATGGTTCGCAGGTATTAAGTCAGACCGGTAAAAGCGAATCAGATCGTCTTGCAGCAAATGGTTCCATTGGAGCTGATTATGATTTTAACAGCTTCAATTCCATAAGTTCAAATGTACGCTTGAATGGTTTTAATACCAATGTTGATGGAAGCAACATTAACGAAAACATGTTCGGCGGAACTCCCGTGGTCTTCACACGGTTAAGCGATAACGCAATGCAAATGAATGGTTTTGACTGGAGCAGTGATTTCCTTCATAAATTTAAAAAGAAGGACCAGCAAATATCAATCGCGTATCAGCTTTCTAATAGTGTACAGCAGAATAATTACACCACAGATTTCTCTAACACAATCGTTGATGAATATGGAGATAATGATGCCGATAACACCGAGAATACAGTTCAGGTCGATTACACACACCCTTTCAAAAAGGTGACTTTGGAAACAGGGGTTAAAAGTATCTTAAGAGATATTATAAGCGATAACCGTACCCGCAATTTCAACTCTACAACGAGTGCTTTCACTCCGATAGCTGCGCGTACTTACATTTACGATTATAATCAGGATGTGTATTCTGCATATGCCACATTTGCATTCACTCTTGCTAAGAAATACGGAATCAGAGCAGGAGCGAGATATGAAGCCACTGAAATTGAGGGCGATTCAAGAAGTGAAGGTACGGGCGTCTCTCCATTTGCCAGTAGTTATTACAACCTGGTTCCAAGTTTCGTAGTATCCCGGACTTTCAAGAACTATTCGACTATTAAATTGAGTTACAATCAACGTCTGCAAAGACCAAGTCTCTTCTACTTAAATCCTTTCCTGAACAGCGCTGATATCTTTAATCAGTCACAAGGTAACCCTTCTCTGAAGCCAGAGTTATCACATAATATTGAATTCAACTATTCAATGTTTGTTAAGACCAGTGTAGTGAATGCTTCAGTATTCTATCGCCGGACTAACGACATCATAGAGAGTTTCATTCTTCCGATCTCCGTAACTGATCCGACTACCGGAAATAGCGTTTCGGGGTCAAAGACTACTTACAGGAATGTGGGAAATAACAATTCCGTCGGTTTTAATTTCTTCGGACAGATCAATCCAGTAAAACCGCTTACGCTACGTGGTAATTTTAATGTGTTCACCTATGATATTACAACCAATAATACGGTTGTCGTTGCGAACGCGAACAGCGGCGTGCAAATCCTTTATAACGGCTTTTTAATGGGAACCTATGCATTTCCAAAAGGACTTACTTTCGAGACTTTCCTGATCACCAACTCACCGCGCCGTACAGCGCAGGGTCGCAATCCATCATTTAACATGTGGAACCTGGGATTAAAGAAAGAAATACTTGAGAAAAAAGGAAGTATTGGCTTGACGGTTATCGATCCGTTCAATGAGCGGAAGAACTTCCGCCAGAATATAACTGGTTCCGATTTCACCCAGTCAAGTAATTTCTCCTTGCCTTTCAGATCATTCGGGATGAGTTTCAGCTACCGCTTCGGTAAAATGACGATGCAGGCTCCGAGAAAAAAACGTGGAGTTACTAATGATGACTTGAAACAGAATGAGCAAAATACGGGGAACCAGTAAGCCTTG
Source organism: Daejeonella sp. (assembly GCF_049655485.1). Classification (GTDB taxonomy): domain Bacteria; phylum Bacteroidota; class Bacteroidia; order Sphingobacteriales; family Sphingobacteriaceae; genus Daejeonella. Next base: position 135 of record NZ_JBASJU010000183.1, on the reverse strand, counting down.
AAAAAGTTTAGAACCCGGCGTTGCCGGGTTTTTTTGTTTTAGCGGAATGTGTTTATTTCAGACGGCTTACTTACACACCGAAATTTGAACCGCAGAGTACGCAAAGTTTTTTTATAATGCTGCTATGTTTTGTAA
>NZ_JBASJU010000182.1:0-14163 GCF_049655485.1 Daejeonella sp. | reverse complement strand
CTAAGATCGCGCCGCTGAATAATGATTTGAACAAAAAATTCATAGAGAGTGAGTTTTCGGATAAACTTGAAAAGAAAAAGTATTTCGTTTATACCCGGGGCATCAAAAAAGCTTTGGAGCTGTTCCGCGAAGAAAACATCCCTTTGCAGACTCAAATCCAGGTGGAGCAGCAGAAATACCAGGCGATTACCGGTGCGATGTCGGTGACCCTTCGTGGAAAAGAATATACACTCGAGCAGGCTGCTGTATTCTTAAAAGATACCGACAGAAATATCCGCCAGGAAGCCTGGGAGGCAATCACTGCCCGCCGGCTTCAGGATAAAGATAAACTGGATGAGTTATTCAATGTCCTTTTAAAACTGCGTCACCAGGTTGCTTTGAACGCTGGCTTCGAGAATTTCAGAGATTATATGTTCCAGGCATTGGGGCGTTTTGATTATACGGCTAAGGATTGTTATAAATTCCATGAAGCCATTGAAAAGGAAATTGTTCCTATTCTTCGTGATTCAGCCGAAACCCGTAGAGAAGCCCTGAATTTAGAAGCTTTAATGCCATGGGATATGGATGTAGATATCTCCGGGAAACCCGCGTTAAAACCTTTCAATACTGGAGAGGAACTGATTGAGAAATCTATTAAATGCTTTCAGGGCTTAAATCCTTATATCGGTGAGAGACTGGAAATCATGAAGGCCAATGGTTTTTTTGATGTCGAGAGCCGTAAAGGCAAAGCCCCGGGCGGATATAATTATCCCCTGGCCGAAAGCGGTGCACCGTTTATTTTTATGAACTCAGCGGGCACTTTCCGTGATCTGACTACCATGGTCCATGAAGGTGGACATGCATTGCATACTTTTATCTCCGCCGACCTTGAACTCAATGATTTCAAACACCTTCCTTCAGAAGTAGCAGAGCTCGCTTCGATGAGTATGGAGCTCATATCTATGGATAAATGGGATGTGTTTTTTGATAATCCTGAGGACCTGAAACGTGCCAAAAAGGATCAGTTAAAAGATGTCCTGAAAACATTGCCCTGGGTTGCGGTGGTCGACCAATTTCAGCATTGGATCTATACCAATCCAGATCATAGCAGCGAAGAAAGAAGCGAAGCATGGAAAAAGATCTTCGAACCTTTTGGAAATAATTTTGCAGACTGGTCCGACCAGCCTGAAGCACTGGCCAACCTCTGGCAGAAACAGCTTCACATTTTTGAAGTCCCGTTTTATTATGTCGAGTACGGCATCGCACAATTAGGCGCAATCGCCGTCTGGAAAAACTATAAAACCAATCCCGAAAAAGGCCTGCAGGATTACCTGAATGCCCTAAAGCTTGGCTATACCCGGACAATCAAGGAAATCTACGAAACAGCGGGTATTGAATTTGATTTTAGTGCGTCGTATGTGAAAGAGTTGGCGGAGTTTGTGAAGGGAGAACTTGGAAAAGTGGAGAGTTGAGATTCTCCACTTATAGGGCACGCTTATTGCGTATCCCCGCTCATGAAATCAATATTCGTTCTCCTCGCCTTTTTTATCTTTTCCACCACTTCCTACTCCCAGATTTGGGAAACGGTTGCTATCGACAGCACCGTGTCTGTGAAGCTTCCGAAAGGTTTTACGAAATCAGATAAGGACGAAAAGTATAGTCTTGTTGCGGTAAGTCCGTGGGGAACTATACTTATTTTCAAGACTATGGATGATGAGTTGTCGACCCCTGACATTGAAAAAGACAAGCATCTCCAAAAATACTATGATGATTACATCAAAAATGTAAGGACAGTATCCACCGGATCCCTCATAAAAGATGAAAAAGATGGCAAACTTGGTGAATTAAAGGTAAAGGATTTTACCCTTCAGATCGATACCGGCAGCGGTGTTTTATACCGTAATTTCAGACTTCTCCATGCCAATAACGCAACATACATCTTCGAGTTCCTTTATCAGGATCTTCACAATCAATTTGCAGTGCCTGAAAAAGAGAAGTTTTTCAACTCTATTGAAGTAAACGAAAGTCTTGACAAAACGGATCAATACACCAGCGAAGAAATCAATGAAAACAATGCCGCAAGCAAATCATATCTGTACTTGGCTATACCTGGGGGGATTGTTTTAATTGGGTTGGCTTTTTTTCTGCTTCGAAAAAAGAAGGTGGGATAATTAAGAATTACGAATTCTGGGCGCAGAAAAGGGACAATTACGAATTAAGAATTCTGGGCGCAGAGGCTGGGCGCACAAATCCTTTCTTAATTTTAGATATCAAGAAAATCGCAGGTCTCTTATCTGTTTTGGAAAAGATAACCTGAGATGGCAAAAAAACTCAGGGAGCGAGAAATGGTAATACCCAATTATCTTATTGATTGCACTCCCAGGCAAGGTACGTCTCCTTCAACTTTCAGTTTTCCGTTTTCAGTTCCCCTTCCTTTTTATCTAAACCTTTAACCTCCATTCTGACCTTCCCCAATTCGTAATTCGTAATTCGTAATTCACTTCCCCTATTGCCAGTGCCCCCTAAACCTCCCTTTCAACAACCTCCCGTCCAATTTCGGTGAATGATACCACTCCGTATTTTCCAGCCACCAGATCAGTTGGAAAGTGAGGACAACACCCAACACCGCTCCCGCAAAAACATCCTGGAAGAAGTGCTGTGAGAGGTACACGCGAGAAAAAGCAGTAAGAACCGCAAGCGGGATAATCACCCAATGGTACCTTAAATTAGGGAGAATAAAGGCCAGAACCACAGCAAGAGTAAAAGCATTGGTACTATGTCCGGAAGGAAAACTATTGATTTCATATAAAGGATATCCCTCAATGGTCCGGATAGGATTTAAACCCTCGAAAAACTTGCTTGGCCGGGGCGAGTCAAATATCCTCTTCAGGATCTGCACGGTTACTGAAGAATAGAGATAAGCAAGAGCAGTAAGCACAGCATATCGGTATTTGATAAACAACATCCCGATACAAACCAGGATGGTGGAGAATTCATCGCCTAAATAAGTACTAATTTTAAAAAATTCATCAAAAAAGGGAGTATGGCGAATATTCGTCCATAAGAATATCTCAATCTTAGAATTTGTAAGATAGATGTACAGGCATATCACCACCATTATTATAAATGGAATGATAAAGGCGAGGTGCCTTCTAAGGAGATTGCCGAAGCTTTTTCGCTCTATTTTCCGCATATTTTCAAAACTAATAATTTTTACTGCAGGGGTGCCTATTCCTAAGGGATTGGATACTTGTTAATTTTGCTTGGGTTTATAGTTTCATAACGGTTTATTTAAAGGTTAGTTTACCAGGCCGCCTTATTAAATCAATTTCAGCCGTTGTTCCTGTGAATCATAAGATAATTGGCTTGCCGGAGAAGGCTGCATTGCCCATTTCTACTTCTTTCCATTTTTCTTTGTTTTTAACGGGTTAATAATTCTGTTGTGTAATAGTACACCACAAACATGAGCAGAAGCCCGGGAAAGCCCAAATGTTGAGACGAATTGAGACGAAATGAGACGATTCTGAGACGATTCCGGGAGTGGATCTGGTGATTGATCCCATCTTCCACATCCATTGGCTAACAGTTTGTGAATGCAGACAGATTCCAAGCAGGTTTTAGATAAATGCGAATGATTAATGCTTGTGTTCCAATTCCCCTTCGGTCTGGCTTTGAAATACGACGCAGCCTGCCGAAGCCGGGGCGTAGGAAAACCGGCTTTGGAAGATACCCCGAACGAAGCCTGACCGAAGAAATACCGAAGCGGACCGAAGAAATAGCGAAGACCGGCCGAACACCGGGCGAAGAAACAGCGAAAAAACACCGGAAAAATAGCAGTAAAACTTTGGAGAGATACCGGAGCTGTAGCGGTGCTATAGCGAATCTGTATAGGAAAAGAGTCAGAGAATAGCCGAAAACATGGCGGACAAGTACCGAAAAGCAATTATTTCATGCACGGGTATTTAAGCTTGAGAAGGTCGGGAAGATAGTAATAAGAAATTCCACCCTTTTGCTCCCATCTAACCTTCTTCTGGTCGCGGTAACGGTAAAGGGTGCTTTTGCTTATGGATAGTTTTTTAAGGACTTCCTGCATCAGGCCCCAGTCTTCAGGACGGTAGTGACGACCGCGCATTTTCGGTCGCCGCTTCATCTGCTTACGAAGCTTTTTCAGGTTTTTATTAACCTTAACCAGGAGCAATATGACTTGTTCAGTTTCCGACACTTGCGATGCATTGTACACCACAAATTTCAAGAGTCTTTCGGAAAACCGTGCTTATACGTGCTTATATCGTATAAGCATTTGCTTATATTTTGCTTATATCGTATAAGCGATGCTTATATTTTGCTTATATCTTCCTTTTTAACTACTTCATACCTTCGCATTGTTCTGAATACCCACCTTCCCAGTAAGAAAAGCAAATACAATAAAAAAGCATAAAATAGGAAGACAAAAAGAATGATGATTACAGTTATTGCACCATGCGGCGGTACCTCCTTTCCGAATCCCCGGATAATATAGTCCGACATTGCGGATGCCCTCTTAAGGAGCAGCAAGGCAATAATAGAACCTGCTATATATAATTGGGTTTCTCCCCAGGGCCATATTAAAGGAATCCCTGTCCGGGGCACGGAACTATCAGCGTGTTCAGCAGTTTCCAATTTTTCTACCTGAGAAACCCCCTTTTGCTCCTCAGCAGGTTTAAGTAAAGCTACTTCCACAGCAGGCTCACTTCCAGGTAAGTTTGCCGCTAGCACTTGTGATCACTAACATCCCAGCTACCTTCGCAATTTTTACATTCTCTGAGGTTTTCCTTGGGGCTGGGATTGTTATCGTTAACTCAACCAGCTCCGCACTTCTAGGAGTTACTTTAGTGATCATAATATTAAACTTATTATAGGTTCGATTCAAATGAGGCGGACATCTCTTCCCCTTCCCTTACAAAAATGAATTGCCAATCCATATTAAAATATATGTCGTTATTTATATATTTGATTTACTGACATCTATAGGAAATCAATTTACTGTTCTAATGCATCAATCTATATTGAAATTACTATGTGTTGGTATATTGAGCGCTTTTATCTTACCTGTATGCGCGCAGAATTCCCTTTCCGCTGACACCCTAAGTTCCGCATTTGCCCGATCGCTTTTCGCAAAAGCCAATTCTGCTCAATCCCGCTTAAACAATGGAAGGGAATACATTTCTACTAATCCAAGGACCAAGGGTCACCCTTTCTTTGAAACAAATGTCTGGACGGAAGGCAACATCACTTACGATGGCGCTGAGTTTAATAACGTTAAGATGCTTTACGACGTGGAGAAAGATGAAGTTGTAGTACTTAATTTCCTTTTGCAGAACAAGCTAAGCCTGGTAAAGCAAAAGGTCGAAAGCTTCAGAATTCACCAACACCAGTTTATTTATCTCCAAACTGATAGTCTGAACAAAGAAAGCAGCGGAGGGTTTTATGACCTGTTATACGACCAAGGGCTCGCTGTTCTGGCGAAGCGTAAGAAAGAGATTAAGGAGATTAATAATACCAGCCGCGAAGCCAGTTTTATCCCGGCAGATGAGTATTACTTCATGAAAGACGCAACCTTACATCCCGTCAAAACGCTTGGATCAATCGCGAAGCTTTTAGAAACTAGCAAGGCTGAAATTAACCAGCATCTGCGCAAAAATGGAATAATATTCCGTGAAAATCCAGAGAAGGCAATGGTCAGTATTGCATTATATCATGATCAATTGAGTAAGTAATATGAGATATCTTACGATCATTTTATTACTTATTATAACTCATACGCAAGCCCAGGTTAAAGAGGAAGCCTTGATTTCCGGCACTTTCAGCAATTTGCAGGCGACAGAATTTATTTTGCAGCTTGAAGCTCAAACTTCTTATCGTTTTTATTATAAAGGTTCGGATCTGGATACTCTTAAAGTTGATATTACGGTGGACAAAAAGACTCTTACAGAAGTACTGGGTCTGGCCTTTAAAAATACCGATCTAAAATATGCCATAAACGGCTCGAACGTTTTTCTAAGCAAAAACAAGGCGGTTGAGACCCGGTTACCTGATGGCTTTCTATCTAATAATAATTCAGTATCCGAAATTTATAAGCCTGAAGCCGCCAATCCCTTAGCAGTTGATGATAAAGTAATAAATGCCACCCTCGAAAATAAATTATACACCATTGGAATTAAAACCGGCAGTTCAACAGGTATGGCCACGCTGAGTGGCACCATTAGAAATATAAAAACCGGGGAACCACTGGCAGGAGCCTCCGTTTATATTGAAAGTCCAAGGAGCGGGACAACGGCAGACCAATTCGGATATTATTCATTGAGTATCCCCAAAGGCCAGCATGTGCTTTATATCAAAGGTTCTGGCATGAAAGAGCGCAAACATCAGATCATAGTTCACTCTGATGGAAAATTTAATGTCGAACTTCAGGAACAGGTATTGGCTCTAAAAGAAGTGATAGTCTCTTCAGAAAGAGCTGCAAACGTCACACGTGTTCAGCTGGGTGTAGAAAAATTAACTATAAAAAACATCAAGCAGATTCCCGCGGTGTTTGGCGAAGCGGACGTTATAAAAGCGGTACTAACTCTTCCGGGTGTGAAATCTGTAGGTGAAGCAAGTTCTGGATTTAATGTGAGAGGCGGCTCAACCGATCAGAACCTGATCTTATTTAATGATGCAACAATCTATAATCCGTCTCATTTTTTCGGATTTTTCTCCGCATTTAATCCTGAAGTGGTCAAAGACATTGAGCTTTATAAAAGCAGTATCCCTTCCAGGTTCGGAGGGCGCCTGTCGTCCGTGCTTGATATTCATACACGTGAAGGAAATAAAAAAGAGTTCTCCGGCTCAGCTGGGATTGGACTGCTCACGAGCCGATTAAATATTGAAGGTCCGATAGTTCAGGACAGGACTTCACTTATTCTTGGAGGGAGAACAACCTATTCTAATTGGATGCTTGATCTGCTGCCTGGACAGTACAACAACAGCCGAGCATCCTTCTACGATCTGAACTTTGGAATCAACCATATTGTAAACGAAAAAAATACTCTTTTTCTAACCACCTATCTGAGTAACGACAAGTTCAGTTTAAATAAGGATACCACTTCCTATGCTTACAATAATAAAAATGTGTCGTTGAAATGGCGTCATGTTTTTAGTAATAAACTAAATGCGGTATTCACAACAGGGAAGGATTTTTACGGGTATAATATCTCAGGAAATGAAATTCCAACGATCTCCTATAAGCTTGACTTCAATGTGAATCAATCGAACTTTAAGTCGGACTTTACCTGGTACCTCAACCCCAGGCATACCATTGATCTGGGCTTTGGTTCGATCTATTATAAGCTAAACCCTGGGAATTTTCAGCCATTAAATGAGGCATCATTAACTAAGCCGGACAGGCTCGATGCCCAGCAGGCATTGGAAAGCGCTGTATATATTGGAGATCGCTTTGATGTGAATCAGAAACTTTCATTGAATTATGGAGTCAGGTATTCGTTGTACAATTATCTAGGACCACAGCAGGTAAACACATATATATCAGGCTCTCCCAGAGAGGAGTCAAGCATCACAGGTGTGAAAACCTACGACAAAGGGGAATTCATAAAAAACTATCAGGGCCCGGAATTCAGATTATCAGGACGATATTCAATAAATGATGATCTTTCGGTTAAAGCAGGGTATAATACGCTGCGGCAATATATTCATCTCTTGTCCAATACGACTTCTATAGCTCCAACGGACATCTGGAGATTAAGCGATCCGAATATCAGGCCACAGTTTGGCGATCAGGTTTCCATCGGGATTTATAAGAACTTAAAATCGAATAGCATCGAAACATCGGTAGAAGTATACTATAAACGCCTCCAGGATTTCCTGGATTATAAAAGTGGTGCTTCGCTGATTATGAATCACAATATCGAAACTGAAGTACTGAATACCCGGGGAAAAGCTTACGGAGCAGAGTTTATGATAAGGAAATCGGCTGGAAAAATGAATGGCTGGCTGAGCTATACCTACTCCCGGACATTGCTTCAAATGGATGATGAACTAGGTGGTCAGCAAATCAACGGCGGACGCTATTATCCTGCCAACTACGATAAGCCGCATGATCTAAGCCTGATCGGGAACTATCGCTTCTCGCATCGTTTTAGTATTTCAGTCAACGCTCTTTACAGCACCGGACGACCGATAACCTTGCCTATTTCAAAATATATGTACGCCGGCTCCCAAAGGGTATTGTATTCAGACAGAAACGCCTACCGGATCCCTGATTATTTCCGCACAGATTTTTCAATGAATATTGAAGGAAATCATAAGGTCAGGCAGCTAACACATAATTCATGGACTATAGGAATATATAATATCACCGGACGCAATAATGCCTACTCAACGTATTTCACATCTGAGGGCGGCGCAATCAGAGGTTACCAGCTCTCCATATTCGCTTCTGCCATGCCCTTTGTAAATTATAATATCAGATTTTAGAATAGAATGAACAAAGTGTTACAAAATATATTCTACTTCACCCTGATCATTCTGGGGAGTGCATGTAAGGAGCCTTATAATCCGCCAGCTGTTGCCGACGCTCAAAGCTATTTAGTGGTTGAAGGATTCATCAACATTGGTGGAGAAACAAATATAATTTTGAGCCGCAGTACCAATTTAAAAGACACTACTAAAACGGTTCCAGAGCGGCGTGCAATAGTATTCGTGGAGAACGAGCAAAATGGGAGTTTTATACTTCGCGAATCATCGCCGGGGAAATATACGATTTCAGCTGCTGGATTAACCACGGGCAAAAAGTATCGTGTTAGAATTAAAACTACTTCCTCCGAATACCTGTCCGATTTCGTAGACGCATTGCAAACCCCGGAAATAGATAGCCTAAATTTTAAGATCCGGAACGACGGTGTTCAGTTTTATTCCAACACCCATGATGGTTCCAATAAAACAAAATATTACCGTTGGGAATACGATGAAACCTGGAGATATGCATCTCTTTATAACTCGACTATAGAATATATCAGTGGGTCTTTGGAACGTAGGTTACCGGGAAATCAAATTTTCTATTGCTGGAGGACTAATTTCTCAAATGACATTATCCTTGGTTCTTCTGCCAACTTATCTTCGGATGTTATCGTAGACAATCCCTTGACGTTCATCCCAGCAGAAACTGGCAAAGTAACTTTTGGATACAGTATCCTGGCAAGACAATATGCCTTAACCAAAGATGCCTATGAATATTGGCAGACACTTAAAAAAAATACCGAACAACTAGGATCTATTTTTGATCCCCAGCCCTCTTTGGCAAGTGGAAATATAAAGTGTATATCTAACAAAAAAGAGCCAGTAATTGGTTACATCAGCGCTTCAAGTGTTACCAGTAAGCGGTTATTTTTTAGCAATAACAACTTTCCTTTTCATTCACCTTCTTATTTGTCGCCACCCCCACCTGATGCATGTGAAATTGATGGAATTATTGTTCAACCGATAGTTAGTTTCGCAAGCAGGGCGGCTCAGTTATTTAAATCCGGCGATCTAATTCCACTAGAGCCCTATGGAGAACCCGGACAAGGAATAATATCCTATACATATGCTCGCAAAGAATGTGTGGATTGCAGAGTGAAAGGCGGCACAAACATAAAACCCACGTTCTGGCCATAATATGAGATATCTTATAGTCGCTAAATATCTTAAATGTTTATCATTTGCATTAGCTGTAATTGTTTACACCAACCTGGAATGTTCTGCCCAGACTACAGTTGCAGATAACCTAAAAGCAAGATTTTCCGAATTTACTAATAAAGCCTACCAGGAGAAGATTTTCCTTCACACGGACAAAAGCTTTTATAATTCCGGCGATCTGCTGTGGTTTAAAGCCTATGTCGTAGACGGCAGCACGCATAAGCCCTCAGACCTTAGCAAAGTTGCCTACGTTGAGATACTCGATTCACTCCAAACCCCGGTATTGCAAGCCAAGATTTCTGTAAAAAATGGCTTTGGAAATGGATCATTCGTGCTTCCATCATCATTGAACTCTGGCAATTACAAGATCCGGGCGTATACGAATTGGATGAGGAATTACAGTGCAGATTACTATTTCGAGGAACTTATCAGCATCGTAAATTACGATAAAAGTTTACCGTATCACAGTACCCCAACCAGCTTTGTTCCCGACATTCAATTTTTTCCTGAAGGCGGAAACTTAGTCGAAAACCTGATGAGTAAGGTGGCCTTTAAAGTGAATGCCCCCGATACGCGCGCGTTCATTGTAAGCGGATTCATCATTGATCAAAATAATGATACTCTGCTCAGGTTCCAGCCTTCGGGAAACGGGATCGGAGAATTTAATTTCAGTCCGGAAAGTGGGAAACAATACCGCTCCGTGCTGCTTATTAATAATCAAAAATTCACCAGGGAACTGCCTCAAATTTTAAGTGCCGGGTACGTGATGAATGTAAGGGAGAACAACCCGGAGAAAGTTCAGATTCGTGTCGACCAAACTGCAGATTTAGGAGGTGGAACTATCTATTTATTAGTCCACACCCGCCAGAAACTAAAAATAGTGGTAAGTGCTGCTTTCAAAGGCAATACTTTGACATTCAATATCAAAAAAGATCTGCTTGGAGACGGCATCTCACACCTAACAATTTTTGATCATAATAAACGCCCCGTCGCTGAGCGATTGTATTTCAAACACCCAAAAAACAAATTAAACCTGCAGGCTCGCCCCTCTTCTAACCAGCTTGGTTTGAGAAAAAAAATAGATATTGATATTACATCAATCGACCCTGCTGGCAAGGCCCTGCCTGCTCATGTATCCGTAGCAGTTTACCGCCAGGATTCGCTCCCCTCATTTACTCACCAGCAAATTCTTACATATTTATGGTTGAGTTCAGATTTAAAAGGACCTATAAACAACGCAGATCAATATCTTCGGGATGAAAGTCCTGCAAGCAACAAAGCACTCGATCAACTCATGCTAACCCAGGGCTGGCGGCGATTTAACTGGGATCAAATAATAAGCGATAAGGAGGCTTCCTTTACCTTTATACCAGAATACCAGGGTCATATAATTAACGGAACGCTGGTAAATACCCAAAACGGACTGCCAGCAAATGGTATTGGCACCTACTTAAGTATACCTGGCTCGAGAGTTCAGGTATATCAGGGGAAAAGCGATACACAGGGTAGAATCTCCTTTTTCACAAAAGACCTCTATGGGTCCAATGAGGCTGTAATTTCTAATAATTTCGCAGTAGACAGCATATACCGCTTAAATATCATAAATCCTTTTTCAGAGAGTTTCTCGGAAAAGCGCATTCCACCACTCAGTCTTAATCAAGCTTCGTCCCAAAGATTGAATACCTACTATATAAACAAGCAGGTCCGAGACATATACGCTCAGCGTAGTAATCGATTCTATTCTCCTGCGATTGATAGCACGGCATTTTATGGCACCGCTGATATTAGTTATCATCTGGATGATTATACCCGCTTTCCTACAATGGAAGAAGTTCTGAAGGAATATATTCTAGAAATTTCCTTACTGCAGCGACAAAAGAAAGCATTTATACGCGCAAGTATGAGCGATCAAAAGGGCTTTTATGATCAGGCTGCTTTTTTAATGGTCGATGGTGTGCCTTTCTTCGATGCCGACAAAATTGTAGCATTTGACCCATTGAAAATCAAAACGATCGATATCGTAAACCACAGGTACTTATTAAACGAGAAGGTGGTAGAAGGCATAATTAACTTCAAATCCTACAAAAGCGACCTCGCTGGCTTCGAAATCGATCCCCGATCTGTAGTTCTGGATTATGAAGGATTGCAGCTTAAAAGAGAATTTTACTCTCCCATCTACGCCACAGAAACTGAACTAAAGAGCCGCCTACCTGATTTCAGAGATCTTCTATTTTGGGAATCCGATGTTCAAACGGATGAATCAGGCAAGGCAAAATTAAGCTTTTACACTTCAGACCAGGAGGGTAACTATAAAATCATCATTCAGGGAATTTCCAACAGCGGTCTGGCGGGTAGTGGCCATGGGAGTTTTATGGTAAAATAATTGTGAAAGAAGTACCTACGTAAATCGAAGTTAATTAATCCATGTCTGAAAGAACAGAAAATTATCGGGTGGCAGAGAAATTTATTTTAAGGATATACTGCTCAAATAATGCTTCGATACAATAAAGTCTAAACTTATAATCCTTAATCAATTTAATTCCCCCCTATCAGTCCGAATAAATTTTTATGTTTGAAAAAAATCAACCAATTTCCTATGTCTTCTAACTTCTTTCGAAAAAAATCAATCGACCTTATTATGAAGGACCGCCAGGCGGGATTCTCAGATGCTGAGTCTGAGGATAGTGGCTTGCGAAGGGTTTTGAATGTAAAGGACCTGACATTGATGGGAATAGCTGCGGTGATTGGAGCCGGCATATTTTCGACCATTGGGAATGCTGCCTTTAATGGCGGGCCCGGGGTTAGTATTCTGTTTGTTATAACTGCCGTCACCTGTGGCTTTTCTGCTCTTTGTTATGCAGAATTTGCCTCGCGGATTCCTGTGGCGGGAAGTGCTTATACCTACGCCTATGCTTCATTCGGCGAGCTTATCGCCTGGATAATTGGATGGGATCTTTTAATGGAATATGCTATCGGCAATATAGCTGTGGCGATATCATGGAGTGAGTATTTTACCAATCTTCTGGAAGGGTTTAATATTCACATGCCGGCTTATCTCACCATGGACTACCTTTCTGCCGCTAAGGCACATACTCTGGTTACGACTCCAGGTGCAGACCTGATTGCTATAACTGATAAAGTGAAGTATGCTGCAGAAGCCTGGAATACAGCTCCCGGATCTGGAAATTTTAAACTGATTGCTGATATCCCGGCACTTGGGATTGTTTTCCTGATCACCTATCTCGTGTACATTGGTATCCGGGAAACGAAAAAAGCCACAAATGCCATGGTTTTTTTAAAGGTTGGGGTTGTTATAGGTGTGATCCTTCTTGGCTTCTTCTATGTTACGCCTGCTAACTGGGATCCTTTTATGCCTAATGGCTTTGAAGGAATGATGAAGGGCGTGTCCGGGGTTTTCTTTGCTTATATCGGATTTGATGCTATTTCGACAACCGCAGAAGAGTGTAAAGACCCTCAACGTGACCTTCCAAAGGGAATGATCTATTCCTTAATCATCTGTACTGTACTCTACATACTTGTCGCACTGGTCCTTACCGGGATGGTCAACTACAAATACTTACAGGTGGAAGATCCACTGGCTTTTGTTTTCAAAAATGTGGGACTGGAAAATATAAGCTACGTGATCTCAGTTAGTGCCGTGATAGCCACTGCAAGTGTATTACTCATTTTTCAAATGGGCCAGCCACGTATCTGGATGGCCATGAGCCGCGACGGTCTTCTGCCTAAGAAATTCTCCAGCATCCATCCTAAATACAAAACACCAGGCTTTGCAACGCTGGTTACGGGTTGTGTGGTAGCAATTCCAGCCTTATTTATGAATCTGACAGAAGTAACGGATCTTACCAGTATCGGTACTCTTTTCGCATTCGTACTGGTCTGCGGCGGAGTTCTTTTATTGCCTAAAGAACCGATTACCGATCAAAATCGCAAGCGGTTCCGGATCCCTTATGTTAACAGCAGGTACATAGTTCCCCTTTTGTTCATCACCATTTTTATCGTCTTCAGAGAGCAGATTTTATCGCTCTTTACTTATGATGGCGACTGGCATGTTTACAAAGACAGATTGCCTTATTTCTTGTTTATGATTGCCGCAGTGACCATGTCGGTACTGTGCTTTATTAAAAAGCTTTCGCTGATACCTGTTTTAGGGATGCTAAGCTGTTTGTATTTAATGACGGAGCTGGGGTATACCAACTGGTTAAGGTTTTTAATTTGGCTGGGGCTTGGTTTGGTTATTTATTTCTTTTATGGGTATCGTAAAAGTAAACTTAACAATAATTGAAAATGGAGAGTTGAGAATGGAGAATAAAAGTTCATTTGTTCGTTGGCAAGCCATTCTCAACTCTCAACTCTCCCTTCTCCATTTCCTTTAAGCCTCGTCAACCCATTATCATCCTGCGATGACACAATAAGCGGTACCCTCTCTATCGTTACGAAACTGATGTCTAGTCC
>NZ_JBASJU010000181.1:0-2327 GCF_049655485.1 Daejeonella sp. | reverse complement strand
GTGGGACCAGAATTCGTAACAGGTTCCACCAGGATGAAGTCAGGAACGGCTCAAAAACTGGTACTTAACATGATAAGTACCGCGACAATGATCCGTTTAGGGAAAGTGAAAGGAAATAAAATGGTGGACATGCAAATGACCAACAATAAATTGGTTGGGCGAGCCGTAAATATGGTTATGCAATCAACCAACCTTGACGAGGAAACCGCCCAAAAATTGCTGGACAAGTATGGCAGCGTCCGCGCCGCTATTGACAATGCCCCAAAAAATAACCTGGATCTCGTTTAAAATTAATTGACCGGTTCTTCGTTCAGAAAAAGAAAAGCTGATGCATGAAATAGAACCATATTACAGGTGGCGCGACGATTATATTGCTGCTGAAGATCCTCGCTCTCCCTTCTTTGAAACGAGGTACAACGAATTTGAATTCGACAAGCAGATTTATAATTATCTCATCCATCCCCAGTGGGATTTTTTTGGTTCTCAAACACTTTACCTAAAAGTACTTTACGCAGACTACGACAGAGGATATGCCATATTGGAATTTATAGGGGAGTGGAATGATGCCCTTCACAATGATATTATGCTGCTGAAGCGCGAGATCCTTGATCTGATGGTTACCGATGGTATTAATAAATTTATTCTCATCGGCGAGAATGTTCTTAACTTCCATTCGTCGGACGATTGTTATTACGAAGAGTGGTTCCAGGATGCAGATGAAGGATGGATAGCTGGCCTTAATTTTCGCGAACATGTGATCAGCGAATTTAAGCGTAATAATATTGACTACTATATTAACTTCGGGGGAAACCTCGATGACATGAACTGGAGAAACCTGAAGCCCTTACAGCTCTTTAAAAACGTAGAGCTCGAACTAAGCAGAAGGTTAAATTGAATAAAAATTCGTTAAATTTAAAAAAACATTATTATGCCAGAAGTTAAAAATACATTTGAGTTTGGTCAAAATCCCGTAGTTGAGCGTGGAGGAACTATCACTTCCAGAAACTTCCTTCCAAATGTTTTTCTTTGGATGTTTATTGCCCTTGGACTTTCCGCAGGTTTCGCTTATTTCTTTTCGACGGATGCAGGATTGCTTAGCTTGCTGATTGACCCGGCTACCGGAAGCAGAACGGGCTTGGGCACAATTACTATGTTTGCCCCACTGGCATTCGTTTTACTTATGTCATTCGGCCTAAACCGCTTATCGTTTCCGGTTCTTGCCCTCATATTTGTGCTGTATTCGGCTGTAACAGGAATCAGCTTAAGCTATATTCTTTTAATCTACACATCGTCATCAGTCCTGGGCTGTTTTATTTCCGCATCAGTATTGTTTGCTGTGATGGCTATTGCAGGTTATACCACAGATACAGATCTAACTAAATTCGGACCCATCCTCATGATGGCCCTTGTCGGGATTATAATCGCTAGCGTTGTCAACTTCTTTTTAGGAAGCAGCCAGCTCGACTATATCATTAGTTTCATTGGTGTGGCACTTTTCATTGGCCTTACCGCATACGATATGCAGCGCCTGAAACGAATCGCAGCCGGGATCGAATACGGTGATGCATCAGCAAACAAAATGGTGATCATGGGGGCGTTGACGCTTTACCTTGATTTTATTAATTTGTTTATTATGTTGTTGAGGTTATTTGGGGGAAGGAAGTAATTTAGCTGGCTAGTTGTTGGTTGTTGGTTGTTGGACTACCGTACATTACGAGTTAGCATCAACGATTAGGTGTGTATATTTAATAGATAGTAGGCCCGCATACAATCCTGCCCCACTCCAACAACCACCAACCAACAAGCAACAACCAACCCGATTTGCTTTTCACCAAAAAATCCCCCACCTTTGCACTGCTTATTCAGAAAGACGGAGGGATTAGACCCTACGAAGTCTTAGCAACCTGTGCTCACAAGGTGCTACATTCTATCCGCCCCAGGCGGAACAGATAAGTTAAAGTCAATGCATACCGACTTTTTGAGTAGCAAGCATAAAAGTATCAAGTAGCAAGTATCAAGTATCAAGATATGGGCTGCTCTAATTTAGAGCTTCCTGTCCCGATATGAGACACCCTCATACTTGATACCTGATACTTGATACTACATGATTAGAGAAGAACTAAAAAAACGCATACTTGTTATTGATGGAGCGATGGGTACTATGATCCAGCGCTATCAACTTACTGAAGAAGATTTCCGGGGCGAGCGATTTAAAGATCACCCGTGCGACGTAAGGGGCAATAACGATCTGTTAAACATAACCCGTCCTGATATTATTAAAGCTATCCATGCCGAATACCTGGAAGCAGGGGCAGATATAATAGAAA
>NZ_JBASJU010000180.1:0-1930 GCF_049655485.1 Daejeonella sp. | reverse complement strand
GGGAACCGATATCTAAAAGCAAGGCGGCCGGATTTGTATAGGGAGATTTTAACTCAGGAACATGCGCCGGAGTTGAAGGTGGTATGGCTTGAGGGAAAGGGTTGAGTTGAGAGTTGACACGTACACTCACATTAATTGGTTGGGCTAAAGCCCTCAAAAGGAGTTATCTCTAAACCACGGGCTGAAGCCCGTGGCTACATACCTGCGACCGTATACACAGCATTAATTCCGGTACGCTCGCTCTTGAATTGCCTCCAGCTTTAGCTGGAGGTAAAAGATTGCCTCATATCAACGGAGGGCGTTAGCCCAATATCAACAGGAAAAAGCAATGTGATTTCACCGGGTTACCTTTGAGAATGGCAAGCCCACCAGATTTGCTTCGTTTCCTATTAAAGATCGTTTCCGAATTTGGAGTATTAAGTAACAATCCCATTAAAATACCCCTCCTTCCTTTACACTTTTTAAAGATTCCATTAGATTGCGAGCATTCTGTTAATTCATAACTTCATATTGCCGCGTGAAAAGAGCATCCCTACTCCTGTTTCTAGTTTCAATTAGCCTCGTATCTTACTCCCAAAACACCAGAATAAAAGATAATAACAATATCGGCTGGTACGCTTTTATTGCATCATTAAAAATTGACGATAAGTGGAGCCTTGCCGGAGAATTTCAATGGCGAAGAGATAACCTTATTTCTGACCCACAGCAAAATCTATTTCGGGTTGGGGTCAACAGGCTTGTTCACCCTGGTGTTAATATCCGCGCAGGCTATGCTCTGGCAGAGACCTTCAATTATGGTGATATCCCTCTAAATAATCTCGGAAAACAATTCACAGAACACCGGGCGTATCAAATGCTCTTATTAAATAACAAATTCGGTATCGCAGAAAGTAATCATCGCTTTATACTCGAACAGCGCTGGGTTGGCAGATACAGCAGCGCTTCTTTGGAAAAAGAAGATGATTATGTTTACACCAACAGGCTCAGATATATGTATCGGGCACAGATTCCACTTAAGGGACGTGAAATGGCGGATCAAACACCCTACGCTGCTGTCTACGATGAAGTCTTTATTGGTTTTGGTAAAAATGTAAACGAAAATGTTTTTGATCAGAATCGTTTAGGGCTTTTACTTGGTTATAAATTTTCTCCTAAGGTTCGTTTAGAGGGCGGGTTTCTAAGCCAGATTGTACAGTTAGGCCGGGAAGTTGACGGAAGAAACGTGTTTCAGTTCAATAACGGATTGATAATCTCTACAAATTTGAGTTTCTAAGCTTACCCAAATAGCGCAAACCGACTAGCCGGTTTCCGAGTTTAGAAAAATCTATTACAAAATGGAGTAAACTGAAAGGGTAAATTAAGGCCGGAAAATTACCAAATAGAAACAAAAGTAGTCCTGATAAACAAAACGGGATTAATACCTTTGCGCTCAATGCCGCAAACACTCTACAAGCCTTTTGACAAGCTTAACTTTAGTAAGCAATACTGCTTTTTAAGCGGAGAGAAGCTGGAATCTTCTGATGAAGAGATTGCGGTTTTCCCCCTTTGGCTGATGCAGGAATATAAACTGGAAGATCAGCCTTTTAAGCTTCTTGATGAGAGCATGTCGACCTATAAGGACATGAGGCTGCCTTGTTCCAACACGACCCATGAAGCTGGAATCGAGCCTTTAGAAAATGAGATAAAAAATTCATTTCTCCAGGGATATGATTCAGTTAAATCCCTACCTGAAACAACGATTTTTCAATGGATCGGGAAAATGATCTATGGGATTCTTTTCAACGAAATCCGCATAGGTATTCGTCAGCAAAAGGCCCAAAATGAAGAATTTGTTTTCTCACAGTCACTGATCCATAAGTTTAGCAACCTGCATTTTATGCTGCAGTCGATCATCAAACCCATGGTGTTTGAAGCTAACCCACCCTGGACA
>NZ_JBASJU010000179.1:0-23192 GCF_049655485.1 Daejeonella sp. | reverse complement strand
TAGGAGAATAATGTGCCTTATGCACTTTATAACTTACAACCTATAACTTACAATGTATTACGTACAACTTACAACCTGCCTACCGTCAGGCAGGCGTATAACCTACAACTCCCATGCGTTTCGACATAATAACCGTTCTTCCTGGTTTACTTGAAAGCCCTTTTGCACATTCTATTTTACAACGTGCGCAATCTAAAGGCTTGTCGGAAATCGTGGTACATAACCTGCGGGATTTTTCTAATCATAAACAAAAATCCGTTGATGATTATCAGTATGGGGGAGGAAGCGGAATGGTGATGACAATCGAGCCCTTTGCTAACTGCATAGAAAAGCTGAAATCTGAACGTGATTATGACGAAGTGATCTTTATGACACCTGATGGTGCTACCTTGAATCAGACTACGGCAAATGAGCTTTCAGGTAAAAAGAACATTATCATCCTTTGCGGACATTATAAAGGGATAGACCAGCGTATTCGCGATATTTTTGTAACGAGGGAGATTTCTATTGGCGACTATGTGCTTTCCGGTGGTGAATTGCCAGCTGCGGTGCTTGTCGATAGCGTGGTTAGGTTATTACCAGGTGTGCTGAACGATGAGACGTCCGCCCTTTCCGATTCCTTTCAGGGGGATTTACTGGATGCTCCGGTATATACCCGACCCGCCGACTGGAACGGCCACAAGGTGCCGGACATACTATTAAGCGGCAACGAAGCAAAGATTAATGAATGGAGACATGATCAGGCGCTGGAGAGAACGCAAAAGAGACGGCCGGATTTGTTAAAGTAAAAAAACAAATTATTCACACTTCCTTCCAATTGTTAATAATTATTCGTAATATTGCAATCCGATTTTTACGGGCTAAAAATCGACTTTAAGAGCTTAAAATCATGGATTTAGTAAAATTTGTTGAAGAGCAGGTAGTTGTAAGAAAAGAAGTTCCTGCATTCAAAGCTGGTGATACGGTTAGCGTTCACTATAAAATTCGCGAAGGTAATAAAGAACGTATCCAGATTTATCAGGGTGTGGTTATCCAGCGCAATAGTATGGGAGTGAACGAAACGTTCACTGTACGCAAAATGTCAAATGGAGTGGGTGTAGAGCGTATCTTCCCTGTTAACTCTCCTAACATTGATAAGATTGATGTAAACAGTCACGGAAAGGTTCGCAGAGCGAAGCTATTCTACTTACGTGCGCTGACTGGTAAAGCAGCTCGTATCAAATCAAAAAGAGTATAATTAGATCATACAGAATTTAGCCTCCCCGAGCCTTTCGGGGAGGTTTTTTTGTTTTTGTGGATTTGTATTCGCTAATTAACGTTGGATATCTTTTGTATATGTTCAAGTTTCGTAGTCTCATTTTACTAATTCTCTAATTTCCTCATTCACTCATTTTTTTTATGGAAATAGGCTTCCTAAACGACATCTTTATCGGAAATAGCGTTAAAAACTATTTGATCGCAGCAGCTGTCCTTATTTTTGGACTGGTATTCAAGCGAATATTCTCGCGAATTCTCAGCAAAATCATCTATAAATTTTTCAAAAGCGTGCATTCAGGAACTGATTCGAACGTTTTTGTGGGCCTCCTCCTTCGGCCTATCGAACTTTTAATCATGTTTATCGCAATTTATCTAGCCATCAACCAGCTTGAATATCCCCTGAATGAAGTGATATTCAGAAGGACTAACACAGCCGGAAAAGTGCCTGTCGTATACCAAATCAAAGTTATCCAGGTGATCGATAAGCTGTTTTTACTGTTGTTTATTATTTCCTTCTTCCACATCATCTTACGGATAATTGACTTTATCGCGCATATATTTCTCTATAAATCATCTTTAACCGTTAATAAATCGGATGATCAGATGGTGCCTTTTGTAAAAGAGTTGTCTAAGATTGTGACGATAATGTTCGCAATATTTGTTATACTCGGCTCGGTGTTTAACCTCAATGTTGCTACCATCATTGCCGGTTTAGGAATTGGAGGTATAGCTGTGGCTCTTGCCGCCCAAGACACCTTACAAAACTTGTTAGGATCATTCACAATATTCGCTGACAGGCCATTTGTAGTAGGAGATTTGATACGAATTGACAAGTATGAAGGTACTATCGAGAAAGTGGGCTTTAGAAGTACTCTGCTGCGCACCACAGACAGAACCCTGGTGGTGATACCAAATAAGAAAATGGTAGACAGCCCTCTTGAGAATTTAAGCCTGAGAAATTCTCACCGGATGAAATTCAATGTCGCACTTAAACATGATACCCCTTCCGAAGCAATGATGAAAATCGCTGAAGAGATTGAGAGATTCATTAATTCCCGCCCTTTAGTTGGTGAAGACACCATTGTATCATTCGATACGATGAGCGAATCAGCTTTGAATATTCAAGTTCAATACTTCGTAATTGTAGCTGAGGGTGCAGATTATGCAAAAATCAAGGAGGAGATAAATTACCAGATCATGAAAATTGTGGCAGATCATGGAGCTGGATTTGCGCAGCCCCTGCGACCAGTGTTTCAGGAATACCGATCAGAAAAGCCTTCTGAAGGCCTCGAGTAATTTTCAAACTTCTAATTATTGAGCCGTTTTCAAATGCGCGAGCACAGTTACTCCGCCTTTGACAACCTGGTTTAATTCTACATTAATTTCGCTGCCAAGGGGTAGAAATACGTCTACCCTTGAGCCAAATTTAATGAACCCGAATTGTTCGCCCTGCATTACTTCGTCGCCCTCTTTTAAATAACAAACAATCCTTCGGGCCAAAGCTCCAGCTATTTGCCTGTAAAGCACAGAAATTCCGTGGCTGTTCTCGACAACAATAGTAGTACGCTCATTTTCTGTAGACGATTTTGGATGCCATGCCACAAGGAATTTTCCAGGATGATATTTCGAAAAACTTACTTTTCCAGATATGGGATTTCTGTTTATATGGACATTTATAGGAGACATGAAAACTGATATCTGAATACGTTTGTCTTTTAGAAATTCCGTTTCTTCCGTTTCTTCAATTACGACAACTTTCCCATCGGCAGGACAAATTACCTGATCATCGTTCATTTGAACCACCAGGCTCGGGCTTCTGAAAAACTGAAGTACAATTACAAATAGGATGAATGACAAGATGTAAATAACCCAGTGAAGCCAGTTCAATTCGGGGAGTAAATACTGAACTATTGCATTCAGTACAAAAATAAACAGTACAGTAAGTGCTATGGAAGTGTATCCCTCCTTATGAATGGTCATATTATGGCTTAGTTTTAAGCAAAAATACATTTTTCCCCGCAACTAACGAGTGACCAAAACAAGCATATCCAAACAGACTATAGGATAATCTACTAAAGTTCGCTTTTAGGCACTGCGCGGTAAATATCCTTGAGGTTCCTGCCCAGACCATTGTAATCAAGGCCATACCCAACAACAAATTCGTTCGGGATCTCAAATCCTACGTAGCAAATCTCCTCGAAATTGGTTTTCAGTGATTTAGGTTTTAGAAGCAGTGTACAAACATTAATTGATGCGGGTTCTTCTGCTCTAATCATATCCAAAATATATCGAAGGGTTTCGCCGCTATCGACTATATCTTCTACAATTACGACATCCCTGTCTTTCAAACTCATTTGAAGGCCAATCTCTTTTTTTATTTTACCTGTACTCTTTTCGCCGTCATAAGAAGAAACTTTAACAAAGGTTACTTCAGATGAGATATCGATTTCTTTTATCAGATCGGCAAGAAATATGAAGCTGCCGTTCAGCACTCCTACAAAAACGGGAATACGGTTTTCAAAATCAACATTTAACTGAATTCCAATTAGTCGGATCCTTTTTTTGATCTGCTCATACTCCAGCATCACATCAAAAACCTTTTCGTCTATCTCAATCCGCATACCTTAAAATTAATCAAATTAATCATTTTTGTCAGCCTCTCTTCGTTGCCGTCTTTGCTCTCTTCTGTCCCTTCGTAAATCGGCAGGTGCTGTACTGCTGTCGCTTGTAATAGGCTTTGGTTTATTTAACTCTTTGATACTTACGGTATCAGGGCGTCTTTTCCCCAAAATCTTCTCCAGTATGGTGAGCTCTTCTTCGGGTTCTACGGTCATAAGGCTATCTGCGGTTAAAGAATCAACTACTGGTATTCCAGACTGCAAATCAGGACGCAGCCTGACCGAGTAGAATCCGTAGGCACTGCTGTCGGGAGGAGTAAGGCCCCTGCGCGCCATCAGGCCCCCTATCAGCCGGAAATATCCGCGGAGCGAAGTTCGTAAGCTTCCATCCCCTTCAAATCGGTAGAGCCCTGTTTTAGGACGCGGTACGATACTAGCCAAAAATATTCCTTCCCCAACATTTAACTGTGAAGGGTGTTTCCCAAAATAATGTTGTGCAGCTTCCCCGATCCCATAGACATTCCGGCCCCACTCAATCAGGTTAAGATAGATCTCAAACATTCTCTTCTTGGTTGATAAATTACTGTTTTCGATAATCCATACAATTAGCATCTCTTCAACCTTTCGCGCCATTGTTTTCTGCCTGCTGAGATAAACATTCTTAACAAGCTGCATGGAAATCGTACTTCCACCCCTCTTGAAAGCTTTCTCCTTGAAATTTGTAATCATGGAGTTTCGGAAAGACTCTGCAACAAAACCGTTATGGCTATAAAAAGAAGGATCCTCTGCAGTTAGGAGTGCATTCTTTAAGTTAGGCGAAATTTGCTCAAGCGGAACATAATTGGGATTTTCAGGCCCTATGATGATATCACGCATAGGTTTGCCATATTCGTACGGTGTATAAACAAATGTTTTGTTAATTTTTTGAAGATTAGTTTTGCCCCATTTCACAACCTTAAAACCAATATTCTGTAATGATGAGTTGAAAATCAAGCTATCGGGCGTTTTTGTATCAAGATAAAAATCAAGGTCAAATTTGACTTTTCCCTTAACCTGCATGCCTTCCAGAGATTCGAATAGTCCCTGCGGAAAAGAGTTTAGTAATTCCTGTGCATCGAGTTCATCCGTATGAACCCTTAATTCATAAGTTTTAGCAGGGGTCAGTGTATACTTAATAAAAGGGTGTATTTCTACATTTTTCAGGTGTATAGTTGAAGTGCTGTCAATAGAAACAAAGTTTTTTCCTATCACCATATCAGCTTCAAGCGATGCATCCGGAACAATGATGTCATTAGATGAAATCCGCGCATGGTTAACAAGTAGATTTTTAACCCCCCAGGAGCCGTTAATCTCAAGAATATCTCCCCTTTTGCTAATACCCCTCATTTGGGTAGAAGCAGTATCGAAACTTAGTTTAAGCCCGAATTTCTTCTCCAGGAATGGAAGCTCCACTTTCTTATTATCAGCATACATGAACAGATCAAGCTGCTGGTCGTCGGGTTCGACGGTACCCTCGAAGTGCCAGGTTGACTCATTTCCGTTGACTTTAACAGTTGATTCGACTTCGCCATCATTAATGGTCGCACTGCTTGTATAAAAATCTAGCTCCGTCGAATCATCTCTGAACTTAATTTCGAAATCCCTAATGTCCATGTCGTCAGGGATTTTGTAAAGCATTTGGTTAACAAGGCCATTAGCAAGTTTGGAAAGATTCAATTCTGACTTTACTTCGGTGCTGTCAACACTTTTCTTTCTGAAGATAAAATCATAGTTACTTACAGAATCTTTTTTTATAAGGTTTATATGGCCCTTATTCAGGATTATTTCGGAAAGCTTAATATCGCCAAAGAGCAGGGGAAAAAGCTTTACACCTACTTCAAACTCCTGAATATTCGCAAGGCTGTCGCGATTCTCGGGTACAATGGTAATATTTGCAAAACTTACAGTGGAAAGTCCGGTAAAATTTGCGCTGCCAATCTTAACATTAAGATCATAGTCACGTTTCGCCTTGTTGATACCCTTTTCAATGGCCGTTCGTAATATTGCTTCCCTTTTAGCATAAGCGATACTTCCTGCTACAATAACAATAAAAAGAAGACTTATTGTGCTGATGAGAGCTATTTTATAATATTTCCGAGGTATCTGCATAAAGGATTGTCCCAATCTTTTGAAAGATAACGTATTAAATCCTAGAAACGTTTTCGCCATATTTTATTTTGCGGGTCAAGCCACTGTAAAATCCCTTTTTCCAAGCTAATAAACCCTTCTGGTTTTAGTAGATTTGCAGCTGTCCTATACATCCTGTTGGAGCTGTTGCAGACAAATATATAAAAAACCGCGTCTGCCTCAGGATTCTGTGGCAAGCTTTAAATCAGTTGCCTGGGGGGTAAACAGACAATAATAATTTCCTTTTTAAACAAGTTAATGATCACTTCCGAAAAGATTTTTAGTGCATTACGATATGTAGAAGACCCGGATCTTAAAAAAGATCTGGTAACGCTGAACATGATTGAAGACCTTAAAATTGAGGGTAATAAAGTCAGTTTCACCGTTGTGCTAACCACGCCAGCCTGCCCAATGAAGGATATGCTGGAAAATGCATGCAGGAATGCGATACTGCATTTCGTAAGCAAAGAGGCTGAGATTTCCATAAACATGTCGTCAAGGGTTACCAGCAGAATGGAGCCTGGTCTTAAAGACATAAAAAATATTATCGTTGTTGCATCTGGGAAAGGGGGCGTTGGAAAATCTACCGTCGCTGTGAACCTGGCACTGGGCCTTGCGAAGAAAGGGGCTAAGGTCGGGCTGATTGATGCTGATATTTATGGCCCCTCAATACCTATTATGTTTGGCGTTGAAGGTGAGCGACCGCAGGCGTCTCAGAATGCAGAGGGCAAAACACGGATCGAGCCGATAGAAAAATATGGAATCAAACTTCTATCCATCGGATTTTTTACCGACCCGAATCAGCCCGTGCCCTGGAGAGGGCCAATGGTTTCTACTGCAGTTAAACAGTTGTTTAACGATGCCGACTGGGGTGAACTTGATTATATGATTGTAGATCTTCCTCCGGGTACTGGTGATATCCATATTACCATAACTCAAGGCTTTCCGATTACGGGGGCTGTAATAGTAACCACACCGCAAAATGTGGCATTAGCTGATGCAAGAAAAGGATTAGGTATGTTTTTGATGGACTCGGTTAACGTACCATTGCTGGGTGTAGTCGAAAACATGTCTTATTTTACACCTGCAGAATTGCCTGAGAATAAATATTATATTTTTGGTCAAAACGGGGGACAGGCGCTGGCTCAGCAATATGGAATCGCCTTCCTGGGAGAAATACCACTTGTGAAAAGCATTAGCGATGCAGGTGACGAAGGGAGGCCTGTTATATTAGATGAGAACGACCTGATGGGTACAGCTTTTATGCAAATCGCTGAAAGAGTAGCGCAGCAGGTTGCTATAAGAAATGCTGTTAAATAGCTTTTTTAAAAAATTCGTATCTTTATAAAAATAAAAATCACCATGGATTTATTGCAAAGAGTAGAAGCTGCACTGGATACTATCCGGCCATATCTGGAGGCTGATGGTGGAAATGTATCAATTGAGGAGATTACTCCAGGGAATGTTGTGCGTCTGCGTTTATTGGGATCCTGTGGTTCATGCCCAATGAGTATTATGACACTAAAAGCTGGTATAGAGCAGGCAATTATGAAATCAGTTCCTGAAATAGAAGGAGTTGAAGCAGTAAACTTGACCGATATCGATGATCCCGCTGCAGTCCTTCCTGAAAGGCTCCTGTAGCAATACAATTAAAAAATCCTCGTTATTTAAAAGTAGCCTCGCATTTAACATAATTTAACTAACTGTCCGTACTGAATACACTAATTTTAAAAATGCGAATTTCCCTCTTTCTGATTCTGTTTTTAGCTGCTGCTACCGCAGGGTTTTCCCAGACCGCTGCGAAAAAACTGGTGCAGTTTTCGGGAGTAATTGTAAATGTGGACAGCAATACGGTCGTGCCTTATGTAACAATTACCAATGTAACCGGGAAAGCTCGTTTCTATGCGGCTAATTACAAAGGCTATTTTTCTTTCGTTGCTAATGTAGGCGATACATTATTGTTCACTGCTATTGGGTATAAAAAAGAAGGACTGGTAATTCCTAAAGATATTACGGATAATAGTTATACAGTAGTGGTGGCCATGAAGCAAGACGTGATAAATCTGCCTATGGTCCGCGTATATCCCTGGGCAAGTACAGACGAATTTAAGAGGGAGTTTATGAGCATGAAATTTGCCGATGACGATCTGGAAATCGCAAGGAAAAATGTTTCTAAAGAAAGCCTTTCAGCAATGATGTCCAGCTTACCACGAGATGGCGCTGAAATGCAGAGCTACAATTTCCAAAACAATCATGCCCGTCTGACGAATAGAAATATAAACCAGCGATTTGCTAATCCTTTATTGAATCCTTTTGCCTGGGGTGCTTTGATCCAGCAGATCGTTAACGGCGATAAAAGCAGAGGGCAATAGAACCTAACGTTTGCCCTTTTTTAGTGCGGGAAACTTCATTTTATAGTCCACTTTCACCAATCCTTTCGAAATAGAATCGAGCCTGTTTTTAAGCAGAGCCCGGCGCAGCGGACTAAGCTTATCGGTGAATAGCTTTCCCTCGATATGGTCGTATTCATGCTGTATAACCCTGGCAGCTAATCCATCAAAAGATTCTTGGTGCTGCTTCCAGTTTTCGTCAAAGTAAGAAATCTTGACATTCCCGAGCCTCGACACATCCTCACGAATTTCAGGGATACTAAGACATCCTTCATTAAAGGACCATTTCTCGCCACTTTCTTCGATAATCTTGGCATTGATGAAAACCTTCTTGAAGTCCTTGAGCCCCGGTTCGTCTTCAGCGAAAGAAGTAGCATCAATTATAAATAAGCGAACTGAAAGGCCAATTTGAGGAGCTGCTAATCCAACTCCATGCGCACCATACATGGTATCGAACATGTTGGCTATTAGAACTTCCAGATCAGGATAGTCTTTGGTTATTTCTGTAGCTTTTTTGCGTAAAACAGAGTCACCGTAGGCGATAATAGGAAGTTTCATGGGGCAAAAATACTCTTCTTATGTGTACGAAGCAAATCAACAGCCTCCTATAGCGCTCTTATGAATCGGTTTTATTCCACGGGTTCGAAAATCATCCGGCTGAGAGAGCTGGGACTAAACATTTCATTTGCAATCTTCAATAACTGTGCTGATGATACTTTATTGATTCTTGCAAAGACTTCCTCCAATGAATCCACCCTACCATAATCCAGCAGACTTTTGCTCATAGAGATAATCAAGCCCATTCTGTTTTCTTCACCAAGTGCTATCTGTCCGATAAATTTTTGTTTTCCCTGATTCAACTGCGCAGGCCCCAGTTTCTGATCCCTTAGTTTCTTCAGTTCTCGATCTACAAGTTTCAAAGCTTTAGGCATTTTTTCAGCATCGGTACCCAGATAGATTGAGAAAATGCCGGTATCACTCATCGGGGTGTAATTCGACTCGATGGTGTAGGCTATCCCGTATTTTTCCCGTATTTCCAGGTTAAGACGGGAACTCATTCCTGTACCTCCAAGTATATTGTTCAATAGCAGTAACCCCACCTTATCGGGATGGTGCATGGCATATGCACGGTTTCCTATCACGCAGTGTGATTGATTTATTGGTTTAGGGAAACGGATTTGTTTAGGACTGTACTTGTTTATAGCCGAGCGTTTCCGTTCATTTTTATTCGGTGCGATTTTGCCGAAAAGCTTTTCAACAACCCGGATAACGTTTTTAAAAGGATAATCGCCGCAAACTCCGATGATGATTTCATCAGTTCTATAGTTTGACTTGATAAATTCCTGAATATCCTTTTGAGTAAAGCTCTGTACCGTTTCAGTTGTTCCAAGAATATTCCGGCCAAGATTATGCCCTTCAAATAATAAATCCTCAAAATCATCATTTATTGCCTCATCCGGCTGATCGTGATATGAGCTTATTTCATCCAGTATAACCTCTTTCTCCTTGGCCATTTCATCCTCCGGGAATACGGAGTGAAAAACAATGTCTTCGAACAGGTCCAAAGAGCGTTCGAGATGCGGTTTAAGAAAGGAAGCGTGAACACAGGTATATTCCTTGGTGGTATAGGCATTCAAATCTGCCCCAACTAGTTCCAGACGGTTAAGTATTTGATTGGTACTCCGTTTTACCGTCTTTTTAAAAAGCAGGTGCTCGATAAAATGTGCCAGTCCATCTTTGGAATCACCCTCGTCCCTCGAACCCGCATTTATAATGATGCAGGCATGCGAGATATTTGAAATCGTTGGTTTATGTAAAACGCGTATCCCGTTTTGCAACGTGTGTACCTGGTAATCCATTGATGCAAAGGTGAGGAATTTAATGGAGAATGGAGAATCAACCAGCCCAGCCTTCTTTATCTAAACTTCGATAATGTATGGCTTCTGCCAGATGCTCGAGTTCGATTTCCTTACTTTGGGCAAGGTCCGCGATGGTGCGGGATACTTTTAAGATGCGATCATAAGCCCGCGCAGAAAGTCCCAGCTTTTCCATTGCTTGTTTTAAGAGGGCCTGTCCCGCCTCATTAATTTTGCAGATATTCCTGACCATATTGGGACTCATCTGTGCATTGCAAAACACATCCTCCCGATCTTCAAATCGGGCGATTTGGATTTGACGACCAGCACTTACCCGTTCCCGAATGGATTTGCTTTTTTCTGCCGGACGGTCGGAAGTAAGTTCGTTGAAGTTTACCGGAGTAACCTCCACATGTAAGTCGATGCGGTCGAGCAGAGGGCCTGAAATTTTGCTGAGATACCGCTGTACAACTCCTGATCCGCAGATACATTCCTTTTCGGGATGATTGTAGAATCCGCAGGGACAGGGGTTCATTGAAGCCACGAGCATAAAGCTTGCGGGATAATCGATTGTTGACTTTGCACGTGAAATAGTTACCCGGCGCTCTTCCAAAGGTTGCCGCATCACTTCAAGAACGGTTCGTTTAAACTCCGGAAGTTCATCCAGGAAAAGAACTCCATTATGCGCGAGTGATATCTCCCCAGGTTGCGGATTAGTTCCTCCGCCGACAAGCGCTACGTCCGATATTGTATGATGCGGCGATCGGAAAGGCCTGACTGTCATTATTGACTCGGATGCGGACAGCTTTCCTGCAACAGAATGGATCTTCGTAGTATCAAGCGCTTCGTGTAAGTTTAATGGCGGGAGGATAGTCGGGAGCCGTTTAGCCAGCATGGTTTTACCAGCTCCAGGCGGTCCAATTAATATCACATTATGGCCGCCTGCCGCTGCAATTTCTAGAGCCCGTTTAATATTTTCCTGTCCTTTAACATCCGAAAAGTCACTTTCATAATTGCTGATATTTTGAAGAAATTCCTGTTTGGTATCTACAATCGTCCTTTCAATGGATCCCTTGCCCGCGAAGAATTGAATCACCTCGTACAGGTTTTCCACTCCGTATACTTCAAAGTCATCCACTATTGCGGCCTCGCGTGCATTAACCTTTGGAAGTATTAAGCCTTTAAACCCATCCCGTTTTCCCTGAATAGCAATTGGCAATGCGCCTTTAATTGGCTGAAGGCCTCCATCCAAAGAAACCTCACCCATTATCAGAAATTCTTTCAGTTTTTCACGCGCTATCTGGCCCGACTCAGCAAGAATCCCCATCGCAATTGGCAGATCGTAAGAGGAGCCCGCTTTCCTTATGTCTGCCGGCGCAAGATTCACTACGATCTTTCGCCGCGGCATCTTATACCCCGAGTTATTGAGCGCGCTTTCAATACGGAACAGGCTTTCCCGCACGGCATTATCCGGAAGCCCAACGATTACATATCTCGTGCCGCCGCTCATATTAACCTCCATGGTAATAGTAATGGCTTCAATTCCGAAAACTGCGCTTCCGTAGGTTTTTACAGGCATGGTAAACGAGGCATAAGCCTAAATTACACAATGCAGGAATTGGTGGGTTGATAGGGGGGAAAGAAATGAGGGAATGGTAGAATCAAGTCTTCTGCTTTTTCTTTTTGGCAGAAGGAAACAAGACATTATTAAGAATTAAACGGTATCCCGGCGAATTTGGAGTAAGGCTCAAATCCCTCTTACGGTCGGCAGGGTTAGAGGGCATCCGAACCCCGTTATTGCGGGAACCGCCGCCCCCACGCCCGATATCACCTTCAGGGTCATGCCCACCGTAATAAGTCCATTGGCCGTTGCCAAATTCACCATGAATATATCGCGCCACTCCAGCTATCTTAGTTTCACCCATCACCAGAACATTTGATTTTACAGTGCTTTCATTAAAAGCGGTCGTTTGTCCGTTAAATCCTTTGATTACATATTCATGATCTTGTGTAAGCATAGAAGGAACGATATCCCATTTCGCAGAATAGCTGAAAAGTGTAAAGAAATCATTTTCAGGATTTGAGTATCGGCCAGCATTTATATTAGAAAAGCCCCGATAATCAGGTTTCAAAATAAAATTCCCAAAAGCAAGCGTTTTACTGAAATCAAGTTTGGACTGGGCCCCAGGATCTGTTCCATCCCCATCGAAATTACTTTCTACAATATCTATACCTTCTGCTGCCAGGGCTACATCGAGGGTTTCGCCCGCAGAACACATGGCAAACAGATACCCGCCGCCGCTCACGAATTTGCTGATGCTTTTCGCAACAGTAAGTTTCAAGTGCGAGACCTTTGAATAACCATGCCTCGTGGCTATAGCTTTCTGAATGTTAATGTCTTCCTGCGACTGCCTTTGTCCAGACAACCCAAACTGCCCGGTAAAGTCTTCATGGTGCAAATGCAGCCAATCATACTTAGGAAGTTCGCCCATCAGAACTTCATCGTCATAAATAATATCATAGGGTATCTCGGCGTACTCGAGCGCTAACTGAACTGCATCCGTATAATCCTTATTTGTAAATACATTATTTGGCGAATAAACGGCAATTTTAGCAGCCGTTTCCAGCTTCACCATTTCCATATTGATTTCCGGACTGGCTATCTCTGTTAGAATGGCATTTACCTGGCCATCAGTAATAACTTCATAGGATATCCCGCGCACACGGCACTCATCTTCAATAGACTTGGCGTATTTGATCAGGAAGCTGCCGCCACGATAATTTAAAAGCCAGTCGACGGCTATATCTTTCTTCAAAGTCCAGTATGCAATCCCGTAAGATTTAAGGTGATTTTTCTGGCTCTCGTCCATAGGTATGAGTATTGAAGCTGCTCGGGCGAACAGCGACAGAAGCAGGAAAATCGATGTTAAATAGAATTTAACCATTTCTTACTCATAGCGTTATATAAATCTATGAATAAAAGGATGGAGAATTATACTGGAAATAGAGGACTAGTGTAATATTGTTGTAGGATTGAGAGGTTTGGTTAGAGAAAGGTGCTGTAAGATCCAGAAGTGGTTGAAGGAGAATGTATAGAAGAATATTTCCATTAGAGGATAAATAGTTAAAAAAAGTGTTCTGCTAGGGGAATAATGTGTTATAATATTTTGGAAAGCAGATCCAGTGCCTTTCGGTTAACACAGTCCGGCTCTCCGTTTTAGTTTTTGCCGGAAAAGACATTTTAGACATTGGATTTTACATTCGGCAAAAAGCTATCACTCCGATCCGGTTTAAATTGCAGGGTATGTGCTGCTATTAGTGTCTGTTGAATGAGGGGTAAACGGTGTTTGTCAAGGTACGCTATGCGGCTGCCGTTGCAAAGGAATTCTGTTCTGAGTACAATAAACGGGGGCGTCGCAAATAGCTTTTTTGCGATCGGAATTTCTGTTCAATATGGGGACTTAAACGCAAAAAACTATTGCAGAGCACCCGACTACCGGAAGCGAAGAAATACTGCAATTGCTTTCCAAAAAATAAACAAACAGATCTTTCCTAAAAGAATCTATCTATATCAGAACGCCCAATTTAATATTAACCAAAAAATCTTCTCTCACTTAATATTAACTTAAAATCTTCTTTAACCCAAAAATCCTACTTCCCGAACGGCATCTTCGGCATCCCCTTCATCATTTTCGCGGCTGCAGCAGGATTAGAAAACTGCTTCATGACCTTCCGCATGTCTTCAAACTGTTTTATCAGCTTGTTCACTTCCGTGATGCTGGTACCAGAACCATTTGCAATTCGGGTACGGCGGCTTTGATTAATCGCGTCAGGGTTTTCGCGTTCGTGAGGAGTCATTGAACGGATTATGGATTCAATAGGTGTGAAGGCATTGTCGTCGATTTCTACATCTTTCAAAGCTTTACCAACACCAGGTATCATTCCCATCAAATCCTTCATGTTACCCATCTTCTTGATTTGCTGGATCTGGCTGAGAAAATCGTTGAAATCGAATTTATTCTTGCGGATTTTTTTCTGAAGTTCTGCCGCTTCCTTTTCGTCGAACTGCATTTGCGCACGTTCAACAAGGGAAACCACATCACCCATTCCCAGGATCCGGGAAGCCATACGGTCTGGATAAAACACATCCAGAGCTTCCATTTTTTCGCCGGTACCGATAAACTTTATTGGCTTATTAACTACCGATTTAATCGAAAGCGCCGCACCGCCACGGGTATCACCGTCTAGTTTAGTTAATACAACACCCGTAAAATCGAGACGATCATTGAAAGCTTTTGCAGTATTCACCGCATCCTGTCCCGTCATCGAATCGACCACAAACAGAATTTCGTGAGGATTCGTGCTTGACTTCACCTCAGCGATCTCGTTCATCATTTCCTCATCAATCGCCAATCGACCTGCTGTATCTATGATGACTACATTTTGCCCATTCTTTTTTGCTTCTGCAATACCGGCTTTTGCGATTCCTACCGGATCTTTAGAATTACGGTCGGTGAAAACCGGAACATTAATCTGACCGCCCAGAACTTCCAGCTGATCGATCGCTGCAGGGCGGTAGACGTCACCAGCTACTAAAAGCGGTTTTTTACCTTTTTGAGTGGCAAGGAAATTCGCAAGTTTACCTGAAAATGTGGTTTTACCAGCACCATTGAGTCCGGCTATTAAGATGATCGTAGGATTGGCAGTGATGTTCAATTCCTCGACGGTTCCACCCATGAGGTTCGCCAGCTCATCGTTCATCAACTTGGTGAGCAGCTGCCCAGGGGATACTGCAGTTAGAACATTAAGTCCAAGCGCTTTTTCCCTCACTTCGTCAGTAAAGGCTTTAGCAGTTTTATAGTTAACATCGGCGTCCAGAAGAGCTTTTCGAATCTCTTTCATGGTTTCGGCCACGTTTATTTCTGTAATGCTCCCCTGCCCTTTTAATACTTTAAAGGCCCTGTCTAGTTTATCCTGTAAATTTTCAAACATCTTTCAATCAGCTCTTAGCTCTGCAAAGTTAATGTTTTCGGGCTAATTACTCACCGCCACTTCTTATTACATGACTGGGTGTTAAAAGAATTGAAAATTATTTAACGTCTTTTAACAAATTGCTGCAACGTATTAACACTTTTTGCGTCTAATATTACCCAATCTAACCCAATCGACCCTAAGAAATGAAATCAGGACTGCTACTCGCCTGCCTTTTTTGTGTATGTATTATTAATTCGGTTGCGCAAAACATAAAGAAAATGAATGCCGTCCGGACCGAAAGCGCACCCAAGATTGACGGTATACTGGACGATTCGGAGTGGGCTAAAGCCGTTGCTGCTGATGAATTTGTGGAACTCCGGCCTACACCTGGCCGTGTGGAGTCAAGGGAGCGCGGTACCGAGGTAAAAATTCTTTATGATAATTCGGCTATTTACATTTCTGCGAGGATGTTTGAACATCCGGATAGTATTGCGAGGGAGTTGGTTACACGAGACCAGGTCGGAAATTCGGACTTTATTGGGATTATATTCGACCCCTACCTCGACCGGATAAATGGTCTTGGTTTCTATGTTACAGCAGCAGGTTCTCAATATGATGCAAAATATTCGCAAACCCAGAACGAGGACGATAACTGGAATGCAGTATGGGACAGCGAGGTTAAAATTGATAAACTCGGCTGGACTGCTGAATTGAAGATCCCATATTCCGCACTTCGTTTTGCAAATAAGGATATTCATACCTGGGGAATAAATATGACACGCCGGAGGCAGAAGATTAATTATCAGTCCTGCTGGAACTTTGTGGATCCTAAAGTAAGTGGCTTTATTAATCAGGAAGGCGAACTTCACGGCATTACAAATATTAAATCGCCGGTTCGTTTGTCGTTTTCACCTTACGTTTCAAGCTTAGTTAATAATTATCCTCATAATTTCCCGGACATCAGTAATACAACCGGATCTTTTAATGGGGGTATGGACGTAAAATATGGCATCAACCAGAGTTTTACTCTGGATATGACACTCGTACCCGATTTTGGCCAAGTACGGTCCGATAATCAAGTCCTTAATCTTACTCCTTTTGAAGTAAAATTCAATGAAAACCGGCAGTTCTTTACCGAAGGGACCGAGCTTTTCAATAAAGTAGACCTCTTTTACTCGAGAAGAATTGGTTCTTTTCCATCCTATAAAAGTGATGTAAGTGGCCAGCTTAAACTACAACGTGTTTAATATCGATATGGTTTATTCCTGGCAATTCGCACCAGGGAGTGAAATAAGCGTTACTTATAAAGATCTGGCTGAAGACTACGAGACGACCAACCGGGAAGGCTACGGCAGGAACTTCGGAAGGGTTATTGGCCGCCCTCAAAATAATAGCCTTTCTTTAAAGGTCTTGTACTACCTCGACTACCTTCAGTTTAAGAAGAAGATATAACTACCGTGGGAATTTGTAAATCAGGCCCAGCGAAAGCGCCTGGCTTGCCTGTATTTCATTGGCTGTATCGTCATCATACAGGACTATCCCCGCAAGGGAAACATTGATCAATTTATTCACTCGGGCTGTAAGTGTCAAATCAAGCCTGTTATCGATGCTTTTAAGCTTTTCGTAATTCGCAAACATGGTATACCGGCTTTTAAGATTCAGGTTTACTGCGATATCCTTGTCAATAGCACCGACTATCTGGAACGCCAGTTCGTTTCTGAAATTTTCGCCCGGTTCTACCCCGAAATTTTTGGGATTGGTCTTATACAGGTTAGTGTCAATCATAAAAGTTTGACGGGCCGTGCCTGTACCGATTCGTACGAAAAAATATTTAACGGGTTTATACTCAAAGCCAACAGATTCAGTTAAGTATCCCGGGGCCATGAATCTTGAAAGGAGCGTCCTAATCTCGTTTCCCTGCGCATTTTTTGAAAAAGAGAAACCCCTGTCGAACTGAGATTCAAAATTTATTGAACCGAAAAAATACCAGCTTTTAGATAATTTGAGTGCGACCTTATTATCCCAGAAAATACGATCGGCTGTTTTTCTGGAGAGTTGATCTTTGTTTTTTAATTTTCCATATTGGAGTATCAGGTCGGAAACGAAGTTCTTATCCCCTTTAGTGTAGTCGGTTTTGAAGGTATATTGTCCCCCCAGTGCCAGTGAGTTTACTCCACCACCTCCCCAATTTTCACTAAATGAAGCTTGGTTTACATTTACGCCAAACGAGGTCCAGTTTCGCCAATAATTTATGCTAAGTTCCAGCATTTCAGGTTCAGGGAGCCGAACTGTTTCTGGAAAAATAACAGGCCTTCTCACAGGAAGAGTATTCTTGCGCGGATATTGCTTTAGGCTTTTTAGTAGGGTAGTATCAGTTGGGCTTTCAGATTGTTGACTGAACGCTACAGGGATTTGAGAGGCAATTAATACTAATACAATCAGGCAGCGGAAATACATTTGACAAATAAAACGAAAAATGCACTCTTTTCGATATATTTTCCTGATTTATGGATGGATGTAGCTTATCCAGGCGGAAAACTTACGATTTTTTAAATATAAATGATTTGAATCATTTTGATACGCCTCACGTTCAAACACAATATTTCTGTAAGCCTGATCATGGTTTCTGTAGCGGATAAGGTTAATTAGATAATTAAGAAGGTACAGGATAAAAAAGGGTATAACCAGTAATTCTATTTGCTGTCGCAAATGAATGAGTTCATGATTGATTATTTGCTTATCCTTTTTAAGGGCTGCGAACTTTATCAGTACAAAAGGGAAAATCGCCATTCCAGCTGCTGGAAGAAATGGGAGATGCACAATTGGGAACTTCATTCTAATTTTCTTTTAGGGGCCCCAGGCGGTAAGCAGCCGGGTTTTCAAGATAGCTTTGATAGGATTTCTTGATAAACTGAATTAATTCATATTCGTTTGCCTCAAGGATGAAGTAGTAACCAGGTTTGTATTGCTGCTTAAAATCCGACAGTTTTGCACCGCTTAATCCTGTTACATTATTTATTAAACTTGCTGTGAAACGGTAGTTGATCATAGCATCACGATAATCACGTTCAATTATTTTCTGAAGCATTCTTGCGTTTTTGCCCTCCTTGCTTAAAAGACTATATAATGCGTTAATGCTTAACCCTGCACCTCCACCGCCGTTACTGCCTCCTGTTGTAATTACATCTTTTACCGCTCCCTTCGAATAGATAGTGCTGTATTCTTCCTGGGCTTGTTTGAGCTGTTCCGAAGGTGTTTTCAGACTATCGCGTACAACCACTTCCTGAAGCTGAATACTGGTTCTTCTGAGATAAAATAGTAGGGTGCTCTCCGATTTGATACTTATCGTATCCACGCCGTACCCCTGTAAAGCGGCGACCAAAACATCTCCTTTACGAGCGTTCGTTTTAAACTCCCCTTTGCTTGTATTATAAAATCCATCCCCGGTTCGGGTGTTATAAATATAAACCCGTGTTAACCGCTGTTTACTATCCATGTCGAAAACGATGCCCTGTATAGACAAGTCCTGGGCGAATAGCTTTCCAGAGGTAATAAGCAGTATAAACGTTATGTAAAGAGCTTTTTTCAAGGTATTTAAACTTACGGCTTTTGGGCGGGTTTGGGTTGGGATTTAACAATTTAACATTGAAGACTAGAATCATGTATCAAGTAGCAAGATCTAATTATCGTTAAACTGAAAAAGGGATTCAATATTGCAAGATGCCGGTAGGAATTCAATTTAAGATGCTTGGTCAATACCCGAGCACTAAATCATGATACCTGATACTCATTTAGAAACAAGCAATAACTGACCCAGTTTAACATCTCCAGTTCCCAGATCGTTCAAAATCTTTAATTCATCCACAGTAATTGCGAAGCGTTTTGCGATGGAATACATCGTATCACCTTGTTTAACTTCGTAGATCTTCATTTCTACCGGAGCCTTGGAAGTTTCCTGTTTCTTTTCTTCAGGAATGTTTTGAGCGATTTCCGTAAGGACTTTGTCCTCACGCTTAATTTTTTCTATATATCCTTCTTTGCGATCATATTGGCTGAGGTCGTAGCGTTCAACAAGAGTGATCAGCAGTTCAGCATAACGTGGGTTGGTGGCATAACCAGCTGCTTTTAATCCGGTAGCCCAACCACGGTAATCATCTTTATTGAGCTCAAATAAGGATGCATATCGCTTTCGTTTAAGAAATTCAGAATGGTCCCGAAAAGATTCTTCAGGGTTGCTATAAACCCGGAAGCAATCATCGATCTGATCGTCATCTTTTAAAATGGTCTTGCCTTTCCATTCCGGCGTGCATTTAATTCCAAAGTGGTTGTTTGCTTCGCGGGCAAGACTGCTGTTTCCGCTTCCAGATTCAAGAATACCCTGGGCGAGGGTAATGCTGGCCGGAATGCCATAGCTGTTCATTTCTTTTATTGCAATAGCTTTGAACCGTTCAATGTAATCATCCGCCGAATATTTTCTGACCAGGGTGGTTTCAGTAATCGTATTCGAAGGTCGGGAAGCTGGAGCTGCCGGCCGGGGTTTTGAAGAAGCAACTTTTCGCGTGCTGCATGAACTGGCTACTGCCATCAAAATTATAAAGGGTATGAGATAAATCTTCATTTAACGCTGGGTTTAAATCCGCTTGCTAAATTCGATATTTGCATCTTAATATTTTACCTATCGTCAGATTTTTATCTTCATTGCCTTCTTTCCACCAGAAGACTTAGAGCACTAATTTTTGTCCAATGGCAAGTCTAGTGGTAGGTAAGGAGTTTTTACTCATAATTTTTTGGACGCTTGAGCTAAACTTCATTGCGATTTTTGAAAGAGTATCGCCCTTTTTGACTATGTAGACCTGAACAGCTGAAGGGCTAATTTTCGATACCGCGGGCGCGCCAGTATTTGCCAGTTCTGCACCTTCCGGGCGTCTGTCGTATTCATACAAGCGATTTTTTTTAATGATAGCAAGAACCCGTGGAGCCCAGTGTTTACTTGCAGCATAACCACCGTTTTCCAAGCCCTTTACCCAATTGTAATAATCGTAACTCGGATATTTTCCAAATAGTGCTGCAAACTTTTTATTTCGCGTCATTGCTCCCATAAAGTCGAGATAGGAATCTGTTACAGATTCGTACCCGCGATATGAAGATTTGATGTCTGTGCTGGTGTTCTTGCCTTTTATGCCGAAATGGTTGTTAAGGTATTTAGCGAGTTTGCTGTTGCCATTGGCCGATTCGTGCATTGCGACGGCAAGTATTACACTTGCCGGAACACCTTTGTCGTCCATGTGCCGTATTGCCAGGTCTTTGTACTGCTCAATATATTCCCGGGTGCTGTACTGTGCCACAGCAGAGAAATTCAAGCCAATAAAGAGCAGGGTTAATAAATGTTTCATGATTGATGTTTTAATTAGTTAGTGAATAAAAAAGAGCGTCTCTTTTATTTTTTTCTTATTATGAACAATCCATCCCGAACGGGCAGTATCAGCTTTTCAACGCGCTGATCCTTCATTACCATTTCATTAAATGTAGCAATTATAGTTGTATTTTGATCTATTTGTTTTTCAAGGACTTTACCACTCCATAACACATTATCCACAATGATAATACCGCCGGGTCTTAATTTATCGATTACGAGTTTGTAATAGGTGCCATTATTTTTTTTGTCAGCATCTATAAATACGAGGTCGAAAACCTCATCAATTTCGGGGATTATTTTAGTTGCATCACCCAGGTGATACAGGATTCTATTTTTAAAAGTCGACTTGCTGAAATTAGACCTTACCATCTCTTCCAATTCCAGGTTGATATCAATGGTGTGGATTATACCATTTTCTGCTAGTCCTTCAGCCAGACACAAAGTAGCATAACCAGTGAACGTACCAATTTCGAGGATCCGTTCTGGACGAACCATATTACTGAGCATGCTTAATACCCGGCCCTGATAATGGCCCGACAGCATACGCGGCATTGAAACTTTTAGGTTTGTCTCCCGATCTATATTTTTGAGAAGTTCTTCCTCAGGATCGCAATATTTTAAAAGGTAGTTTTTCAGTTCTTCGCTGATAAATTCCATGGCGCAAAGGTACACATTCTCCGCGACTGCCTGATTACCTTACTGATAGCTCCTTTTTTCGAGATAAGTTTGCAGAATAATTGTTGCCGAAATTGTGTCTAAACGGGCCTTATCTTGCCGGTCTGACCGCTTAAAACCACTTTGAGCTACGACAGCTGAAGCCATTTTCGAAGTAAAACGCTCGTCAATGCGTTCGACCAGTATCTCTGGGAAATGCTTTTTTAGAATCGTAATAAAACCCTTGATATGCGGTGTTGATTGTGAAGGAGTTCCATCCATCTGCAAGGGCTCACCAACTATGAAAAGTTCAACGTGTTCGTTTGCGAGGTATTTTTTAAGATATTCAATGATATCTTTCGGATGTATGGTATCTAAACCTGTCGCTATAATCTGCAGCGGATCAGTAACAGCGATGCCGATACGTTTGGTTCCATAATCAAAGGCTAAAATCCGCATGCTTAATGTTTAGAATGGCAAATATTATTGTACTTCTTCGTTTTCCTGTTTATTCCAACGCGAATTTTTCACATAATTCCAGTGTGCTTTTAACATGTTCCAGTGTAGTACGGGGATTAATCAGGCATATCCTCAACACAACCTGGCCCTGCAGCATAGTGGTAACCAGTAGCGCCTTTTTCGAAGACATCACTTTCGCGGAAATCTTCTGATTGATCTGATCCAGTTTTGCATCATTTAAATTCTGTCCAACAGGGTGATATCTGAAATTAATTATAGCCAAAGTTGCTGGTGATATTACTTCCCATTTCGTGCTGGAACGGAGTTCAGCTTCTACCTCTTCGGCAAGCTCGATATTATAATTAATCGCATTTCTGAATGCCCCAAGGCCGAAAGTCTTCAAAGACATGTATAATTTAAGTGCCCTGAAATTCCGGGTGAGTTCAATGCCGTGGTCATAAAAATTGATTTCTGACTCATTTCCCTCAATATCTCTCAGATAAGTGGCCTTTTCACTAAAAGTCCCTTTAAGATATTTATGATTCTGCACGAGCAGGCATCCAATCTCATAGGGCTGAAAAAGCCATTTGTGAGGATCGATGGTCAGGGAATCAGCTTTTTCAATTCCCTTAAATAGCTTTTTTCCTTTTTTCGATAAGATCGCAGCGGCTCCAAATGCACCGTCAACATGTAACCAGATATTTTCTGCCTTGCAAATGCGAGCCAGTTCGTCCAACGGATCGATGGTTCCGGTATTGGTTGTTCCGGCGGATGCAACCAGGCAGAAAGGCTGAAATCCTTCAATCTTATCCTTCGCTATCGCATTTTTCAGTTTATTTATGGAGAACTTAAATTCCATATCGGTAGGAATAATCCTTACCTGCTCTTTCCTAAAACCGAGGATACTGATAGCTTTTATATTTGACGAGTGTGCCTGGTCTGACAGATAGACCACTGCTTTCGAGAAGTCCTCTCCGCATTTCACCTTACGGGCCGTTGCAAGCGCAGTAAGATTGGCCATCGAACCGCCACTTGTAAAAATTCCGCCGCCTTTTTTAACCGGAAAGTTAAATATTTTTAGAAGCCAGTTTGTCGTAATAATCTCAATGGTAGCTGCTGCCGGAGATCCTACCCAGCCGCCTGAGAAAATATTAAAACCTGTTGCCAGGGTATCCGACATCACACTGATGTAATTGCTAGGCCCCGGTACAAAAGAATAAGATTGCGGATGGCTCATTATATTGCTTTGCGGCATAACGTTCTTGAGTACAAAATCAAGCACCTCAGTTGCCGGCGTAGCTTCTTCAGGCACATCTCCGGAAAACAATTTCTCCATGTCGGCTCTGGACCCACTTGCAACAGGCAGTTTATCCTGTTGGGTTTCAAAATGATCAACAACGGC